>JAGLBU010000187.1 GCA_023146575.1 Methylococcales bacterium | reverse complement strand
CGACCACCCTCATCTTTAGATAACACATAAATTTCAGCATTAAATTTTGTATGAGGATTAATACTACCAACATGAGCTAAGACTTGACCACGCTCAACATCTTCACGTTTTGTTCCACGTAATAAGATACCAACATTGTCTCCTGCCTCACCTTGATCTAGCAACTTACGAAACATTTCAACACCTGTACAGGTTGTTTTCACCGTTTCTTTAATTCCTACGATTTCAATTTCTTCGCCAACATTAATAACACCACGTTCAATACGCCCTGTTACAACTGTACCACGACCAGAAATTGAGAAAACATCTTCAATAGGCAACAAGAAAGCGCCTTCAATCGCACGCTCTGGCTCAGGAATATAACTATCAAGCGCCTCCACCAATTTTATAATCGCTGGAACGCCAACTTCACTGGTATCACCTTCCAAAGCTTTTAGTGCAGAACCTACAATAATTGGAGTATCATCACCAGGAAATTCATACGCGTCTAATAATTCGCGCAATTCCATTTCCACAAGTTCAAGCATTTCTAAATACTCTTCCGTCCCTAAACCGCCACAATCTTCCGCAAGAAGATCTGCTTTATTTAAGAAAACAATAATATATGGCACACCAACTTGGCGAGATAATAAGATATGCTCACGTGTTTGAGGCATCGGCCCATCTGTAGCGCCACAAACTAAAATAGCACCATCCATCTGTGCCGCACCCGTAATCATGTTTTTCACATAATCAGCATGACCCGGACAATCAACGTGTGCATAGTGGCGCGCACTTGACTCATACTCAACATGCGATGTCGCAATGGTAATACCACGCTCACGCTCTTCTGGAGCATTATCAATTTGGTCAAAGGCTTTTACCTCACCACCTTGAAGCTCAGCCATCACTTTTGTTAAAGCTGCTGTTAAAGTTGTTTTACCATGGTCAACATGACCAATTGTACCCACATTCACATGGGGCTTATTACGTTCAAATTTTTCTTTAGCCATGATCCAATACCTTTAAACTTAAATCTATTTGTTATGAAACTCTTTTAATGATTGCGTCTGCTACATGTGCAGGTGCTTCACTATACTGTTCGAACTGCATACTATAGGTAGCACGACCCTGCGTTGCAGAACGCAAATCAGTCGCATAACCAAACATTTCTGCCAATGGGACTTCGCAGTCAATCATTTTCCCCATTGGTGAATCTTCCATTCCTTGAACTATACCGCGACGTTTATTAATATCGCCCACTACATTCCCCATGTAATCATCAGGGGTAACTATTTCCACTTTCATCATTGGCTCTAATAAAACAGGATCCGCATCTTGCGCACCGTTTCTAAATGCCATCGAACCTGCAATTTTAAAAGCCATTTCATTCGAATCAACATCGTGATACGAGCCATCAAATAAGCTTATCTTAACATCAACCATAGGAAACCCTACAACCACCCCGCTTTCCATTTGCTCCTGAACACCTTTATCAACAGAAGAAATGTACTCTTTAGGAACAGCGCCCCCTACAATTTCGTTAGCAAATTGATAACCCTCACCAACTGCTAAAGGTTCGATCCTTAACCAAACATGCCCATATTGACCTCGCCCACTCAACTGCCTTATAAATGTCCCTTCGCACTCAACCCGCTTACGAATTGTTTCTCTATAAGCGACTTGCGGAGCACCCACATTCGCATCAACATCAAATTCACGGCGCATTCGATCAACAATAATATCTAAATGCAATTCCCCCATCCCTGAGATAATAATCTGCCCCGACTCCTCATCATTATGAACATGAAAAGAGGGGTCTTCTTGTGCTAACTTCCCTAAAGCAATATTCATTTTCTCCTGATCACCTTGAGTCTTAGGCTCAACAGCAATCGAAATAACAGGTTCAGGAAACTCCATTCGCTCCAAAACCACTTTATCTTTTAAATCGCAGAGCGTATCGCCTGTTGTGATGCTTTTCAACCCGACAACTGCCGCAATATCCCCCGCAAAAACTTCTGTAATTTCTTCTCTACTATTCGCATGCATTTGCATAATGCGCCCAACACGCTCTTTCTTTTGTTTTACAGAGTTATAAATACCATCCCCTGTACGCATAACACCTGAGTAAACTCGAAAAAACGTTAACATTCCCACAAAAGGGTCTGTTGCGATTTTAAAAGCTAATGCTGAAAAAGGTTCTTTATCATGTGCAATGCGTTCAACTTGCTTTTTATTATCCTCCGAAACACCTTCAATAGCGGCAATATCCACAGGCGAAGGCATATAGTCAATAACGGCATCAAGCAACAACTGAACACCTTTATTTTTAAAGGCCGACCCACAAAAAGCAGGCACCATTTGGTTCGCAATGGTTTGAATTCGTATTCCTTGTTTTATTTCCTCATTTGAAAGCACTCCATCTTCCAAATATTTATCCATTAAGATTTCATTTGCTTCAGCAGCACTTTCCATCATAAATTCTCGCCATTCTTCGGCTAAAGCCCTCATACTCTCTGGAATATCTTTTTCTTCAAAAGCCACCCCCATATTGGCTTCTTCCCAATAGACGGCCTTCATACCCACTAAATCAATAACACCTTTAAAACTTTCCTCGGCACCGATAGCCAATTGCATCGGCACGACAACACATCTAAGCCTTGTTTTAATTTGATTAACAACCCGAAAAAAATCGGCTCCCGAACGATCCATCTTGTTTACAAAAACCAAACGAGGGACGTTATATTTATTAGCTTGTCGCCAAACGGTTTCAGATTGAGACTCAACCCCCCCTACCGCACAAAAAACAGCACAAGCACCATCCAGAATTCGTAAAGAACGTTCCACTTCAATCGTAAAGTCAACATGCCCTGGTGTATCAATAATATTAATACGGTGTTCTAAAAATTGCTTACCAGACCCTTTCCAAAAACACGTTGTCGCCGCAGAGGTAATCGTAATTCCTCGCTCTTGCTCTTGAACCATCCAATCCATGGTAGCCGCGCCATCATGCACCTCACCAATTTTATGAGAAACACCCGTGTAATATAAAATTCGTTCTGTTGTCGTGGTCTTACCCGCATCTATATGCGCCATAATCCCAATATTACGATACCGATTAATAGGGGTCTTACGAGCCACGACTAAACCTTTATAAAATAAAAACTACCAACGATAATGAGAAAAAGCTTTATTTGCTTCCGCCATTCTATGAGTATCTTCACGCTTTTTAGCCGCTGAACCACGACTTTCAAACGCATCCAACAACTCACCCGCTAACTTAGCAGGCATATTTTTTTCATTTCGATTACGCGCCGCATCAATTAACCAACGCATTGCTAACGTAATACGTCTTGAAGGGCGCACCTCAACAGGAACTTGATAGGTTGCACCACCAACACGACGTGATTTCACCTCAACTCTAGGCTGAACATTTTCCAAAGCTTTTGATAAAACTTCTAAAGAATCTTCATGACCTTTGCTTTCGATTGCTTCTAACGCACCATATACAATCTTTTCCGCAACAGATTTCTTTCCATCGACCATAATCATATTCATAAATTTAGTCAGCATTTCGCTTCCAAACTTAGGATCAGGAATAATATTTCGTTTTGCTGCAACTCTTCTTCTAGACATTTATTTCACCAGCCTTAGCTTTTAGGTCTCTTAGTTCCGTATTTAGAACGTCCACATTTTCTACCATCAACACCAGAAGTATCAAAACTTCCACGTACCACGTGATAACGCACACCAGGCAAATCCTTTACTCGACCACCTCTAATTAGGACAACTGAATGCTCCTGAAGATTATGACCTTCTCCACCAATATAACTACTCACTTCTTGACCGTTAGTTAACCGAACCCGTGCAACTTTACGCAAAGCTGAATTAGGTTTCTTAGGTGTAGTGGTGTAAACACGCGTGCAAACACCTCTTCTTTGAGGACATGCTTCCAATGCAGGAACATTACTTTTTTCTATTTTTTTAGCACGAGGCTTACGAACCAATTGATTGATCGTGGCCATATTTTTAAACTCCGATGTACAAATTAAGCATCAGGATAATCCCCCAAAAAAACCTATTAGATTCAATATCCTGCTATAAGCACTCAGCTCATGTGAGCCAAGTATAATATGTTTTTATTCAGCTTTCGTCAAGCATTATTTTCATTCAGTATTAAGTGCTTCTTTCAAAGCCGCTTCAACTTCAACCGTATCGACAACCGCAGAGGATTCTACACTTAAACTCTTCTCAGCTAAACGTTTTTTCTTTCTTTCTTCATGATAAGCCAATCCCGTCCCTGCAGGAATTAACCGCCCAACAATAACGTTTTCCTTCAAGCCATTAAGACTATCACTAATCCCTCTCACTGCCGCATCGGTTAATACGCGAGTCGTTTCCTGAAAGGAAGCCGCAGAAATAAAGGATTCTGTCGCTAAGGAGGCTTTAGTGATTCCTAATAAAACAGAGTCATAACTTGCAGGAATTTTTCCCTCTTTTTCCATTTTTTCATTGGTTGCATTCACAAAACCTCTTTCCGCCTGCTCACCTTTCACAAAATCGGTTTCACCTGAGGCCGTAATCTCTACCTTACGTAACATTTGACGAATAATCGCCTCAATATGCTTATCATTAATTTTTACCCCTTGCAAACGATAAACATCTTGAATTTCTTTCACTAAATACTCAGCTAGCTCTTCTATACCGCGCAATCTTAAAATATCATGCGGCGTTAATT
Organism: Methylococcales bacterium; assembly: GCA_023146575.1. Classification (GTDB taxonomy): domain Bacteria; phylum Pseudomonadota; class Gammaproteobacteria; order Methylococcales; family Methylomonadaceae; genus WTBX01. The sequence goes on along the minus strand of JAGLBU010000187.1, from coordinate 1,503 downwards.
CGCCTTCGGCAATAGTCTCACCCTTTTCAACAAACTCCCCCTCAAAAACCGTAATATGACGCCACTTAGGAACTAAGGTTTCAAAAGCTTCACCCGAGGCATCAGTAATAACAATTCTTTGTTTACCCTTCGTCTCTTTACCAAAAGAAACCGACCCCGTTGCTTCTGCTAAAATAGCAGGGTCCTTGGTTTTTCTCGCTTCAAATAAATCAGCAACTCGTGGCAAACCACCCGTAATATCCCGTGTTTTACTCGACTCTTGTGGAATTCTTGCTAAAACGTCCCCCACCTGAACTTCACTGCCATTTTTAATCCCTACAATCGCCCCCGAAGGTAAAAAGTATTGCGCAGGCACATCGGTTCCAGAAAGGTTAATAGTTTCACCTTCTGCATTAAGCAATTTAACCATAGGGCGCAATTCTTTACCCGCATTACCACGTTGCTTAGGATCCGTTACGACACGCGATGATAATCCTGTTACCTCATCTGATTTTTCGTGTACGGTAACGCCATCAGCAAAATCAACCAGTTCAACAAGTCCCTGTACTTCCGTAATTACAGGATGCGTATGAGGATCCCAGTTAACAATGATGTCTCCAGCCTTAATTTTACTGCCTTCCTCAACCGTTAACACCGCACCATAAGGGATTTTGTAACGCTCTCTTTCACGCCCGTATTCATCCATCACTCCAACCTCACCCGAACGAGATACTGCCACTAAATTATTTTCACGATTTTTAACCGTTTTCATATTGGTTAAACGAACCATTCCAGAGCCTTTCACCTGTACGTTACTAATCGCCGCCGAACGCGAAGCTGCCCCCCCAATATGAAATGTTCTCATGGTTAACTGTGTTCCTGGCTCGCCAATGGATTGCGCCGCAATGACACCAACAGCCTCTCCAATATTAACCAGATGTCCACGCCCTAAATCACGACCATAACATTTAGCACAAACGCCTTTACGACTTTCACAGGTAATAATTGACCGTACCAATATTTGATCAATACTATTTTCTTCCATCACAGCGACCCAATGCTCATCCAGCATAGTGCCATCTTCAATAAGAACCGTTTTTGCCGTCGCATTCATTACGTCCCCTACCACAACACGTCCTAACACGCGTTCTGATAAAGGTTCAACAACATCGCCACCTTCAATAATTGGGGTCATGGTAATACCGTGAGAGGTACCACAATCAACCTCTAAAATCACCAAGTCTTGAGCAACATCGACTAATCGACGGGTTAAATAGCCTGAGTTCGCTGTTTTTAAAGCCGTATCGGCTAACCCTTTACGCGCTCCGTGGGTCGAAATGAAATATTGTAAAACATCAAGCCCTTCTCTAAAATTTGCAGTAATAGGGGTTTCGATAATCGAGCCATCAGGTTTTGCCATTAACCCACGCATTCCCGCCAATTGACGAATCTGCGCCGCAGACCCCCTTGCACCAGATTCCGCCATCATAAAGATCGAGTTAAAGGATTTTTGCTTAACCATTT
>JAGLBU010000186.1 GCA_023146575.1 Methylococcales bacterium | reverse complement strand
GCTTCAAATTCCTTAAAGCTCAATTTTTCGGCGATTTTATCAATTTTACAACCACAGGCATATTGGTTAATATAATTTAAGCCCCCATGCTTTGCCACACAATCCAGTACATATTTCACCCGATCACGCGTTGGGTACTGATTCAAATAACGACTCGATTCAGCCACAGGTGCAGGCGCAGGTTTTTTTTCAGAGCTTGCACACCCTGCGATAAAAACAATTAAAAAAAAAGTAACATATTTAGACAATAATAAATTCATAAAAGTAATAGTTTTAAAGTGTATTTTTAAGTAAAAATCATCATTGTTCCACCGCAAAATCCACAATGCCTTTAAGCATAACATTCATTTTTTTAGAAAAAATATTCAGCTCAAGGTTATGGGTATTTGTGGGCAGTAAATGGGTTTTGACAATAATTTTATCCTGATACTCATACACCACCACATTACAGGGCATATGTCGTACCGAATGTGGAGACAGTTGCAATAAGGTTTTAGCATGGGTTAAATTGCAAAATTGTACGGTATCATAATTTGGGAAAATTTTCGTGCCTCGATCTCGAATTACCTTGCCAACACGACTATGGCCTGTGATTCGAAAATTATATTCACTGATCGCAATTTCAAGTTCTGCCATCACATCATCATAGTCTTTAGTGGTGTCCGCCTGATAATAAAGCCGCGTTTCCTCCGTAGCTGCTGTGGACATACAACTTGTAATTAACCCAAAACTTGCGACAATAAACAGTATTTTTAGCATTTTCGAGCGATTAAGGTCAGATAAATGAGGCAACATAAAAAAGTCACAGGGGTTATTCTTGCAGGTGGATTAGCGCGACGAATGAATCACCAAGACAAAGGATTAATTCCTTATAAAAACCAGCCTTTAATTTACTATGCGGTTCAAGCAATGACGGCAACCGTTGAAACCACCTTCATCAATGCCAATCGAAATCATAAGGATTATGCCGCGTTTTCATTACCGATTATTGCCGATCAAAATGATCGTTTTGAAGGGCCGCTTGCGGGTATTTTAACAGCAATGCTGGCAACAGAACATGAAACATTAGTGGTAATGCCTTGTGATAGTCCATTAGTGACTACTGAACATTTAGATAAATTAATTACCGCCTTAAAAAATACCAAGGCAGAGATTGCCATAGCCTCTGATGGCGAGCGTTTACACCCTGTTTTTTTAGCTTTAAAAACACATTTAAAAGCCAGTTTAAAAACCTTTTTAGATGAGGGTAACCGCAAAATATACCAATGGTTACAACAGCATCATTTTGTCACCGTCGATTTTAGCCAGCAAGCGGATATTTTTACCAATATTAATACCCAAGCCGAGTTAATCGCCTTAGAAGCCGCTCAAAAAGCATCCATTGAAATGAGTAATGCAGGCGTAATGTTGTCCAATACAGTGACCGTGTTGGATGAAAAAAACACAAGACGTGAGATTCAGCTAGTCACCGAGCGACCGATAACTTTATACGTTGATAAGCAAGAAATTGTTACCCTAATGAGCATGGGAACACATCCTGAATTATTAACCTTAGGCTACTTAAAAAATCAGGGATTTTTTGAAGATATTAGCGCTATTAAAGCGGTGCAAGTTGATTGGGAAACCGAGGCTGTCGCCGTAGTCACCCATCATCAACACAGTGATTTTTCAGAAAAAATGAAGCAGCGAACCATTACAACAGGTTGTGGACAAGGCACGGTATTTGGGCGTTTGATGGATAAACTAAACAACCTAAAATTACCTGAAATCAGTCTCAAACAATCGATGCTTTATGCCATGCTTGATGCGTTAAAAGCCCATAATGAAGTCTATAAAAAAGCAGGCGCAGTACACGGTTGTGCCTTAACCTCTGGTGCAGATATTGATTTTTTTATTGAGGATGTTGGACGACATAATGCCGTTGATGCCATTGCAGGGTATATGTGGCTCAATAATATTCAAGGTGATGATAAAATTTTTTATACCACAGGACGTTTAACCTCTGAAATGGTGATTAAAGTCGCGCAAATGGGAATCCCTGTTTTATTATCGCGCTCAGGTGCAACTCAAATGGGCTTAGAAATGGCACAAAAATCAGGGGTTATTTTAATCTCAAGAGCCAAAGGTAAACACTTTTTGGTGTTAAATAAAGCCGAATCCATTATTTTTGATATCGAATAAACCCTAGCCTTTACTGCGTCCCGACCATTTTTTTGAAATGGAATAGCGCCAGCCACCTTGCACCATAAAGTAGCCTAAAATGGATGAGACAATGCCTAATAATAAACAGCCTAATAAAAACGGCTGCCAAACATCGCCTAAACTTTCAATAATACCGTCCACCGAAAATTCAAAATCATCGTCAGGGGCTTGTCCTAACAGTTTCAAACCGATCCAATAGGCAAAATAAAACATTGGCGGCATGGTGATAGGATTCGTAAGCCATACTAACGCTACTGAAATTGGTAAATTTGCTCGAAAATAAAGTGCAATCACTGCTGCAATCGCCATTTGCCCTGGGGTTGGAATCCACGCACAAAAAAGCCCAATCGCAAACGCTTTTGCAACGGCATGTCGGTTTAAATACCAAAGATTGGGTTCATGAAGTCGGCTACCTAAAAATTGTAAATTTTTGTGATTTTTTAGGGTTTCAGGATTGGGTAAATGTTTTTTAATAAATTCTTTTGGCATAATCAAATTTTTTTATAATAGAGGAATTGATTTTTGTTCTAACCCACACAATACTTTACACACCTTAATCCTTTATGCCGCTTTTTGTTGCTTTTTTTTTGATTGGAATTGCGCTCGTTCAGCTCTTAGTGCAGCTACCCTCTTTCACACTATTAGCAATCGTGTTTACACTTTTCCTATACAGTCTTTATCGTTATCAAAAAGGGCTAGTGGCTTGTTTTACTGGGTTTATTTGGGCGGTGCTCTTTGCACAATTTTTATTAAGTCAGCCTTTAACAAGCGAAAATGAAAGTGTAGAACGCAAGGTTTCAGGCTACATTGATAGTTTACCGCAATACAGTGATCGGCGTATTCGTTTTGATTTTATTATTGATCCCATTCAACGTGGTTTGCCCAAAAAAATTCGCCTCAATTGGTATTCAAAAGATCAGCGTTTAAGCGCAGGGCAATATTGGCAGTTTACGGTTAAGCTCAAACGTCCACATGGAACCTTTAATCCATTTGGTTTTGATTATGAACGCTATCTTTTTACGCAAAGAATTGGTGCAACAGGCTATGTACGCTTATCACCCACCCCTGTTTTATTAAAAAAATATAAATCGTGGAATATACAAACTATACGCCAAAAAATAGCACAAAAATTAGAAAAAATCGCCTCTAAAATACCTTATATTGCCATCATCAAAGCGTTGAGTATTGGTGATCGACATCAAGTGATACCCGAACAATGGACGCTGTTACAAACGACAGGTACAACTCATTTATTGGCAATTTCAGGCTTACATATTGGTTTAGTTGCAGGGTTGGTTTTTGTATTAACACAAAAAATAGGCGGCTTTTGGCATAAGACAAATACTTCACCCCAAAATATTGCCGCCGTAATGTCGGTATCAGCCGCGATTTTTTACGCCGCATTAGCAGGTTTTTCAATACCAACCCAACGCGCCTTGCTCATGGTGATTGCGGCCATGCTATTTTTAATTTATCAACGCCATAGTCGCTTGTCTCATATTTTTTCCGCCATCCTGGGTCTCATTTTATTGGTTAATCCACTTGCGGTTTTATCCGCAGGGTTTTGGCTGTCTTTTTTTGCCATTATAATAATTTTTTACACTAATAGTAAACGTTTAGGCGCTTCACCGTGGTATATCAAAGCCGTTAAAACCCATCTTATTTTAGCGCTAGGGTTATCGCCTTTTTTAGTGATTTTTTTTCAACAAATTTCAATAATATCGCCTATTGCAAATTTAATTGCCATTCCATGGGTGAGTTTTTTAATTGTCCCCAGTATTTTATTAGCCGTTTTTTTTATGTTCATAAATCCCTGGCTTGCCTCAAAATTACTTTTATTTGCCAACGCTAATTTAGAATTTTTGTTCGACTTTTTAACAGTGCTTGCTGAAATTCCTTTTGCCTCTTTCAGTTTTCCAAGCCCTTCTATTTGGCAACTCGCTTTTGCGATCGTTGGTATTCTAATCTTACTAAGCCCAAGAGGTGTTCCTGCTCGGTATTTAGGTTTTATTCTAATCGCACCTTTATTTTGGAGCAATCAACCAGCACTTAAAAAAGGCGAATTTAAACTTTATTTATTAGATGTTGGGCAAGGGTTAGCCACCGTGATCAAAACAAGCACACATGCCTTAGTTTTTGATACAGGAGCGCGCTATTCTTCATCATTTGATATGGGGAAAGCGGTAGTTTTACCGCATTTACGCGGGCTGGGCATTACTAAAATTGATCGTTTAGTCATTAGTCATGCGGATAATGACCATATTGGCGGCATGAAATCGTTAATCAACGCGATTAAAGTTGATTCAATTATCAGCAGTGCCAAATTAGTAAATGCTAAAATTTGTTCCACAGGGCAACAATGGCAATGGGATGGCGTGTATTTTAAATTTCTATCCCCAAAGAATACGGGGATGGGGTCTAAAAACAATAACTCCTGCGTGTTAAAAGTTGAATCTCAATATGGCAGTGCGCTATTAACGGGCGACATCGAAGCCCCTACCGAAAAATTACTCGTTCAACATCAAGCTGATTTATTAAAAAGTGATGTTTTAATTGCGCCCCATCATGGCAGTAAAACCTCTTCCACGGATTCTTTTTTAAAAAAAGTACAACCAAAATGGGTACTCATTCCAGCAGGATATAAAAATCGGTTTCATTTTCCCCATACCAAGGTTTTACAACGTTATCAGCAACAACGAATTCAATGGTTTTCAACTGCTAACAGTGGCATGTTAACGGTTTCAATGCTGAAATCAGGACAAAAAATCATCTCATCTCGCCAACAACAGGCAAAATATTGGAATTTCCAGCCATAAGCCTCGTTATAACTTTTTAATTTCCAGCTGAAGTTGGGCAATTAATTCCACAGGGGTGGCTTGACCTTCATTAAACAAGGTCATAAATTTTTTCTGGGTCATCCGATAAAAAGCAGGACGTTGAATTACTTTAACCTCTAATAAATCCGCAATTGCGGCTAAATGTTCGCCTTTTCCTTGAGACATATTAGCGCTTAAATTCATCCAGTTAATTTTTGCAAAGGCAATCGCTTGATGCGTATTAGAGGCGGAAGGCGATGAATCTTTAGACATGTTTGTCGATGAGCCAGAGGATGAATCTGAAACATTGGTAAAAGTTTGAGAGCTTGCAGCAATGGTATCGGTGATCGAAGAACAGCCTGATAATAAAACCGTAAGGGCAATAATATTTAGCCCAATTTGTGTATTACAATTCATAATTTTTCCAAAATAAAATATTAAAATAAACATGCTCTTTTCAAGAACATTTACTATCCCCACAATTAAGACAAGTCATACAGCCGTCCATCATCACTAAGGCTTTGGTTAAACATTTATTACATAATTCAGCACGCGCAGGAAAGCCATCATCTGAGGATTCACTGAAAGCAGAATCTTTATGTTGCGCTTCAAACTCTTGACGCTTTTGCATTAAAAATTGTTGTCGGTGTTCGTCCATTTTTTCGGTTTTTAACATACCAATTTGTTTCATATGACATTCAATCGCACTGCCAATTTCAGCGACTAAGGAAGGCATATAAACCCCGCCTTTTTTAAAATAACCGCCTTTAGGATCAAAAACAGCTTTCAGTTCTTCCACTAAAAAACAAATATCCCCACCTTTCCGAAAACAGGCAGAAATCACCCGCGTTAAGGCTAAAACCCATTGAAAATGCTCCATATTTTTGGAATTGATAAATACTTCATAGGGACGGCGTTCTTCATGATCGGTGCCTTCATTTAAAATAATATCATTAATGGTGATATATAAGGCGTGTTCCGATTGTGGCGTTTTAATTTTATACGTTGAGCCGATTAGCATTTCAGGGCGTTCTATGGCTTCGTGTAATACATCAGGTTTTATTTCTTCAACCGCAAGTGGTTGTATTTCAGTCTCATTTGATTGAGCATCCTCTGTCAACACTTGATAGCCTACAATTTTCTGATCTATTTTTGTTGCCATGTTAATTCCTAATTTTGATCTTACATGAATTAAAAAAAGCGGAGTGTTTAAGTCCGCTTTTTAGTTATATCACAGCGATTAAACCATGAAAGAAGGCTAGAGTTTAATGAATATCTTTCCAGTATTCACGTTTGAGTAGGTACGC
>JAGLBU010000185.1 GCA_023146575.1 Methylococcales bacterium | reverse complement strand
AAGTACCAAAAGTTAAAGTTTTTGGGCGCATAATATTGCGCCATGTGCTGATTCCAGACCTTATCAACGGCTAAACGGTCTAGTATCCAGTTACCACACGCGGTTATGTGCTTATTCATGCGCTTTCCTCCACAGCATCCTCACCGATGATAATTTGAGTTTCGGTGATATAACGATAGGGTGGGACATCTAAATTAGTCGGGGCTGGGACACTTTTATAAACCCGTCCTGCAAGATCAAATTTTGAGCCATGACACGGGCAGAAAAACCCGCCTTCCCAATCATCGCCCAAATCAGGGGGCGCTATTTCAGGTCGAAAGGTAGGAGAACACCCCAAATGGGTGCATAAACCCACAGCAATAAAAACCTCAGGTTTGATTGAACGGGTTGCATTTTTACTGGATTCAGGTTGGATTGATTCATTGGAAGACGCATCTTGCAATTGTGAATCCATTCCTTCTAAAATTTTTAACATCCGTGGCGGTCGATTTAAAATCCACACGGGTTTTCCACGCCATGCAACTCTTAAGAGCTGTCCTGATTCAAGCTTACTAATATCAACTTCAACGGGTGCGCCTGCGGCCATAGCTTTACTGCTAGGTTGCATTTGCGAGAGAAAGGGGACGGCAAGATAACCTGTTCCAACCGCACCTACCACTGTTAAAGCTGAGGTTAGAAACTGGCGTTTTGACGTATCGACGCCTTCATTATTCATCTGCAACACTCCTAAAGGTTAAGGAAATTTTCTAATTGTTATAGAGTCGGGACTCAATATACCTTACCCATCCGCATCTTTGGAAGGGTTATTGGCTTTTAATTGAGTGAAAATAATTTCTAAGCAAAAAAGAGTCCAAAAATATCAGAACTCTTAGTATTTATTGTACCCTAATCCGTTGTTGCACTTTATTTTAAAAAACGTCCTTTGGCATCTTTACGAATATGACCTGAAAAAATTAACACCGCTTCGATAAAACCCCACATTACGCCATAGCCTTGAGTCGCCAGCGTAAAAAGAATCTGCAAAATTCCCATGGTATAAAACCCTAAGTAAAATCGATGCGCCCCAAACAACCCTAAAAATATCCCTAAAATTCCCGCAACCCAACGCCTTTTAACAGGGCGCTCATCTTTCACAAACGCATCTTTAAGCCCAACCTCGGTTACCTCGCCTTCTTCTTCTATAAAATCGACATCATCGCCTACTTTTGGTAATTCTTCACCGTCCCAACTGTCAATATAAAATTCATAAAAAGTCTCATCCGCTTTAATAACGCCTGTTTGTCGATCTTTGTCATAACTTTCTATATGTCCTAGCATTACCTTTATCCTATTGATTATTGTTATTGATTTCTGTTTGCTCAAATGTTGCCATTTCGTTATGTAGTTTACACGCCATTTGCAACAAAGGCACGGCTACCAGCGCCCCACTTGCCTCTCCTAGCCGCATAGATAAATTCAATAAAGGTTTGGCTTTTAGTGCCATTAAAATTAAAGAATGGCCTTTTTCTTTGGATTGATGCCCATAAAAAAACCAGTGTGCCACTTGTGGGTTAATTTTCACTGCCACTAACGCGGCGGTCGTTGCAATAAAACCATCCACTAACACAGGCAATTTATTTTGAGCGGCAAAAAGATAAGCCCCGACTAACGCCGCAATTTCAAAACCGCCTAAATGCTGCAAAATTGATAAAGGACTGGTTAAATGAGATTGATGCCTCATTAAGCCTTGACCCACAATCGTAATTTTGGATTGAATCGCCTGTAAACTTACGCCCGTACCAGCGCCTACAAGTTCATCAGGGGATTGTTTTAAAATACCACAGGCAATGGCGGCGGCACTGGTGGTATTGCCAATCCCCATTTCACCCCCTATAAATAATTGTGCTTTTTTTAATAAAGCGCGTTGAATGGCTTTTTTACCAGCATTAAGGGCATGATGAAGCTGAACTTCAGTCATCGCAGGCATTTGTAAAAAATTGGCAGTGCCATGAGCTAATTTATCCGTTTGCACCATTGGCAACGATAAATCTTGCAATAAACCCACATCAACCACTTCAAAATCAGCCTGCATAAATCGAGATAAAACATTGACCGCCGCCCCCCCATTTGAAAAATTTTTAACCATTTCCACACTGACACTTTGGGGGAATGCGGAGACATTTTCATTCGCAATGCCATGATCGCTGGCAAAAACACTTACAGAAAGGCGCTCTAAAGTTGGTGTGTGAGTTTGTTGCATTGCCGCCAAACGAATGGCAAGAGACTCCAAATCCCCTAAAGAACCTTCGGGTTTCGTGAGTTGGCTTTGTTTTTGAAATGCAGCTTGCTGATAATCCACATCGGGGGAGACAATCGTATCAAAGATCCAGTCCATTATTTGAGTACCTGTGATAAACCTGCCGTTACTAAGACAACGTGGTCACAGCGCTGGGCTAATTGTTGATGTAATAAACCTGCCTCATCGACAAAACGTCTGGACATTGCATCCATCGGAATAATACCGCCACTAACGTCATTTGAGACAAAGATAACATCGGAATTTAATGTTTTAATACAGGTTAATAGGGCCGTTACTTGCTGTTTAAAAAGGCTTTCTTGTAAATTACCTTGTCGGTCAAATAAAATATTACTCAACCATAGCGTTAAACAATCCACCAAAATACATGTGTTTACATCAGCGTTAGCCTCTAAAACAGCCGCAAGGGCTATAGGTTCTTCAATTGTCAACCAATTATCAGTGGTACGACGTTGTTGATGCTTTACAATTTTCTGCCGCATTTCCTCATCATGCGCTTGTGCGGTGGCAATATAAATACGCTTCTTTTGGGAATCTAACACTAATTTTTCAGCGTATTGACTTTTCCCCGATGCCGCGCCGCCTAAGATTAATCGAACCATATATTTTCCAAAAAAA
>JAGLBU010000184.1 GCA_023146575.1 Methylococcales bacterium | reverse complement strand
ACCTTATCTTTATATTAGGATAATCTGATTTATTCAAGAAGAAAGCTTATGATCTATCAGGACTTGACACACTTAAATTTATTTCAGGGGGGGCTTTAAATAATTTTCTCTAAATAATCCACCATTAATTGCAAAGAACGCTTGCCCCGAAATTCATTAATATCCAATTTATAGGCAATTTTAAGTTGTCGTGTTCCAAGCCATGATTCGGTGTTATCAACAAAAAAAGCAATGGCATCCAGCAGAGTTTCAGAATTTGGCAATCTTAAGACTAATTTAAGATGGCTTCCACCCACAATACGACATTGAATTACGTCAAAAATGCCGTGAAATAACGGTTCTGGAAAACCTTGCCCCCATGTGGCAGCGCGTTGTAATTTTTCGGCAAAGGCGAGGGTTAAATGTTTTTCGGTTAATTCACCATCAGAAAGTATTTTTTGTTCTAAGTCTATTTTTTGCAAACGTTTGGCAACGATTTCATCAAACGCCAGCGCAAAGGTGGGGTAATCGTGGCTTTTAATGCTTAAACCAGCCGCCATTGCATGCCCGCCAAATTTGCTTAATATTTTGGGGTGAGCACTGGCAATATCGGCTAATACGTCTCGAATATGAATCCCTTCAATAGAACGCCCTGAGCCTTTTATTTCACCATTATTTGCAGGTGCAAAGGCGATAACAGGGCGGTGTTCACGTTCTTTAATTCGTGAGGCTAAAATTCCGATAACCCCTTGATGCCACTCTTGATTGTATAAACAAATGCCTGACAGCGAGGCGTGTTGTTTATTAGGGCGCATTTGTTCTAACAATAAGGCGGCTTGTTGCTTCATCTCGGTTTCAACGGTTTTACGTTGTTGATTAAATTGGTCGAGCTGTTGCATGATGCTATCCGCTTGAGTTTCATCATCGGTTAAAAGCCCTTGAATACCAACGCTCATATCATCCATCCGCCCAACCGCATTTAATCGAGGGCCTAAGGCAAAGCCTAAATCGGATGGTGTGAGTTGTTGATGTTGTCGTTTGGCGACTAAAATTAAGCTTTTAATCCCTACATGCGCATTGCCTGAACGCATTCTTTGTAAGCCTTGATACACAAAAATACGATTAACCTCATCCAATTTCACCACATCTGCAACTGTACCTAAAGCAACAAAATCCAATAATTGTGCAAGGTTGGGTTCGAGAAAATTTTCAAAATAGTTGAGTTCGCGCAAACGAGCACGTAATGCCATTAACACATAAAAAATAACCCCCACCCCTGCAATATTTTTACTGGGGAAAGGGTCATCGTGTAAATTTGGATTTACAATTGCATCGGCAGGCGGGATAAAATCTGCGGGAAGATGGTGATCGGTGACTAAAACTTTAATACCCAACGCTTGTGCCGCTTCTACGCCTTCAAAACTGGCAATACCATTATCAACCGTGACAATCACTTCAACATCAGGGTTTTGTACTTTGACTAATTCGACAATTTCAGGCGTAAGTCCATAACCGTATTTAAACCGATTGGGCACCACAAAATCAATTTTGGTTGCGCCTAATAACCGAAGTCCACGAATGGCAACCGCACAACTGGTCGCACCATCAGCATCAAAATCAGCAACAATGACTATTTTTTGGTGGGTTTTGAGCGCAGTGATTAAATGCCCCACCATAATATCCATGCCTGATAATAACCACGGCGAAGGCAGTTTAGCTAAATTTCTATTTAACGCATCTTTGGAATCAATACCACGAGAGGCAAAAATACGTTGTAATAAAGGTTCAAACGAGGCTAAATCGGTATTAATATGATCGCTTTTACGGACAACAATTTTTTTTTGAGGAGACACTTTATTATGTGCTTAAGACATCGGTTTCAAAATTAATTCCATTCCAGCCAAATTTCATAAAAGTGCGAATGTTCATGTGATCAGTATTGTCAGGGAATTTTAAAACGCCTTGATAATAATCGCCAAATAATTGTAGGGTTTGTTCAGGTGATAATTGTTGAAGCTTGGCAAAATAAAAAAGTTTGCACGAACCTTCGTTTGTGCCTATCGTGTTGATAATTTTTTCATCACCGATGCCATTACTAAATTCACTGGGGCAGTAGTGATAATGAGCGGTAATAATGTCCATTGTCTCGCTAAAAGACACGGCTTGTTGGTTTTTAATACGGTCAATAAACGCTTGTAAAGTCATAATTTCAGAGTGTAGTTAAACAGGGAAACCTTCAATGTGTCCATGCCTTTTATTCTCTGTTTCTGCATGAAGTATCCTAGAATTTTAATGAGGCCAGACTATGTTTTCCTCACCTTATAAACATGAAGAAGAATATCTTTGTCAATCAAATTTCGAGCAATTTCTAAACCATTTTCGATTAAACTTTCACTGTTACTTAAATTCATTTCAGAGGCAATTTGTTGTAAACACGCCTGAATCAACTGCGGTTTTTCTTCCAGAAGCTGTAATAAGCGATGCGTAATCACCGT
>JAGLBU010000183.1 GCA_023146575.1 Methylococcales bacterium | reverse complement strand
GTTGGAAAAATAAAGGGGCTAAAGTGATTTTATCCTTACGTGCTTTAGTTCAATCGAAAGGAAGATGGCAACAATTTTGGGGAAATATTGAGCAGTATGGTAGCCAATTATGCCGACCAGGTACATTGTAAAAGATCAGCACCATTTTAAATTATTTATAAATAATTGTATTTTATTGACTTTATATTATTTAAGGCATTACCCCACTTTTGCTAACTTAGCTAATGTTTCTGGAATTAGTGAGTCTTATTGCCAGAAAGTGTATGTTCGTTATGCTCGAATAATTGCCAAAATTGAAACACTACCCAACCGCAAAAGTTAATTAATAACCCGCCTGAAACACTCATTATTGATGTATCAGAGCAACCCATTGAACGCCCTGTTAAGCATCAAAAAAACTATTATTCAGGAAAAAAAAGACATACAATTAAGGCTCAATTAGTCGTTTGCGCGGTAACACTTATGATTCTATCAGTGGTTTGTGCAAAAGGCAGGCAACATGATTTTACTGTGTTTAAAACCAATAGGATTTTTTTACACCCAAAGTCTCTTCTTTTAGCAGACTCAGGCTATCAAGGCATTCAAAACCTTCATGAAAATACGAACACTTCCGATTAAAAAGAAAAAAGGTGGCTCATTGACAGCAGAAGCGAAAATTCATAACAAAACACTTTCCAAGCAACGTATTTTTATTGAAAATGTTAATCGACGTTGTAAATTTTTTCGGATTGTTAAAGAGGTTTATCGGGGTAAACATAAAAATTATTCCTTAACATGGCGTTTAGTTTCTGCTTTAGTAAACCTACGCTATCAAAGGGTTATTTAGGAAAGATGTCTAGTGTTGTTTAATTTCACTTTGGTTGAATACCTCTTGATCGGTCCTTTGTTTCCAGTTCATCTGCGCATCTTTTTATATTTAGACAGCGGTTAATGCAATTTATGATCTGTAAGACACAAAAAAGGGAAGTAGCAATTAAAGATACTCCCCTTTTTTCGTTCCAGTCCTTGGAAAATAAAGCTAATTAACGTTTTGAATACTGAGGACGTTTTCTCGCTTTGTGTAGACCAATTTTTTTACGTTCCACTTGACGGGCATCACGTGTTACATAGCCTGCTTTTCTCAAGGCAGGACGTAAAGTTTCATCAAAGTCCATTAATGCGCGTGCGACGCCATGACGAATAGCGCCTGCTTGACCTGAAGGGCCACCACCTTTTACGATAATGTTAAGATCAAACTCTGCCATTTTATCAACACAGACTAAAGGCTGTTCCGCTAAAATTTGATCGGTTTTACGACCAAAATATTTTTCAATCGGAAGTTTGTTAACGGTGATTTTACCAGAACCTGATACGGCGTAAACACGTGCAATTGCACTTTTACGACGGCCTGTTCCATAATATTGAGTTGCCATATTTTATCCTATTAGAATTCTAAAACTTTAGGTTGTTGTGCTTGATGTTCATGCGTTGTGCCTGCATAGACTTTCAACTTTTTAAACATGGCACGCCCTAGTGGGTTTTTAGGGAGCATTCCTTTCACCGCAGTCGTAATGATGCGATCTGGAAATGTTTTGCGTAATTTTCCTAAAGTAACAGATTTCATATTACCAACATAACCTGTATGGCGATAATATATTTTATTTTGTTCTTTATTGCCTGTAACACCGATTTTTTCTGCATTGATGACAATAATATAATCCCCTGTATCCACGTGTGGTGTATATTCGGGCTTATGTTTTCCGCGAAGACGGCGCGCAACTTCTGTGGCAAGTCGACCAAGGGTCTTCCCTTCTGCATCAATTACATACCAATCGCGCTTAACTTCTGCTGGTTTTGCACTAAATGTTTTCATTATTAGTTTATTATGTTAAGGCTGTGTTAAAGAGCGAGAATTCTACTAAACCCTTGATATTTTCGCAAGTGTTTATTATTCTCAAGCATTTTTTGTTGGGTAATCCCGTTGGTCATATCCTGTATAAAGTTGTCGTGGACGACTAATCCTATGGGTCGGTTCATCCATCATTTCTAACCAATGCGAAACCCAGCCTGCGGTTCGTGCGATTACAAACATGACGGTAAACATATTTTCAGGAATTTTTAACGCTCGATAGATTATTCCTGAATAAAAATCAATATTTGGATATAGTTTTTTCTCAATGAAATAATCATCTTTTAAGGCATGTTCTTCTAGAGCTAACGCCAATTCAAATAATGGGTCATCACTTGGAAAACGTTCTAAAACAGCATGACAGGTATCGCGGGTAATGGTTGCACGAGGATCAAAGTTTTTATAAACCCGATGCCCAAATCCCATGAGTCGAAACGGATCATTTTTATCTTTGGCTTTTGCTAAATATTTTGGAATGTTATCAACCGTACCAATTTCTACCAACATTTTTAAAACGGCTTCATTTGCACCGCCATGTGCTGGTCCCCAAAGCGCTGAAATACCTGCGGCAATACACGCATAAGGGTTTGCCCCTGTGCTACCTGCTAAGCGTACCGTAGAGGTGCTGGCGTTTTGCTCATGATCAGCATGAAGAATAAACAGTAAGTTTAAGGCTTCAACGGTAACAGGATCAATATAATCATTTTGCTCAGTATAGGTTTGCCCAGGACGTGAGAACATCATATTCAGAAAATTTTCGCAATAGCCTAAATCTAATCGTGGATAAACCTGTGGCAAGCCGACGGAGTGACGATAACAAGCCGCGGCAATTGTCGGTATTTTAGCCAATAATCGCATCGCAGAAATACGTCGATGCTCTGGGTCGTTCATATCTAACTGGCTGTGATAAAACGCCGATAAAGACCCCACTACGCCGACCATCATTGCCATAGGGTGGGCATCATAGTGAAATCCACTAAAAAAACCACTAAGGGATTCATGTAAGATGGTGTGGTGACTTAAGTCATTGGTAAAAATTGATAACCGCTTTTCATCAGGAAGTTCACCATTCATTAATAAATAAGAAACTTCTAAAAACGTACTTTGCTTAGCCAATTGTTCAATAGGATAGCCACGATATAAAAGTACACCTTTTTCGCCATCAATAAACGTAATATCACTTTTACAACTGGCGGTTGAAACAAAACCTGGGTCATAGGTAAAGATTCCAAGCTTTTTATTTAATTTTCCAATATCAACGGTTGGCGTTCCAAGCGTTCCTCTTAAAAGAGGGAGCTTTAGCTCTTTAGCATTGTATCCAATGGATATACTGTCTTTTGACATTCAATTTCCAAATAAAGTTTCGTTAGATGATTGTTAGACGGCTTAGTCCCCATCGTTTAAAAAATTATTTGCCAAATCGTTTACGGAATTTATCCACACGACCAGCGGTATCAACCACACGTTGTTTACCCGTGTAAAAAGGGTGACAAGACGAACATACTTCGATATTCAGGTCTTTTGCTAACACAGAGCCTGTTTCAAAGTTGTTTCCACAACCACAGGTAACCGTAATTTGTTTATATTCTGGATGGATTTCTGGTTTCATAATACTTGATAATGTCTTAAAGAGGGTTACAAAATTGAGAGGTAACCCCGTATAATACTTTTTCCTTCCTAAAACCGCAACTCTCAATTAATAATGCGTATCATTACTTTAAATGCCAATGGAATTCGTGCCGCAGAGCGCAAAGGTGTTTTTCCGTGGTTGGCGACACAAAATGCGGATGTGGTTTGTATTCAAGAAACCAAAGCCCAAGAATCACAACTGACAGCAGAGGCGTTTCACCCTAAAGGCTATCATTGTTTTTATCATGATGCGATTAAAAAAGGCTATAGTGGGGTGGCGCTTTATTGTAAAAAAGCCCCCGATGAGGTTATAAAAGGCATTGGCTGGAACGATGTTGATGCCGAAGGACGCTTTATTGAAGCGCGTTTTGGAAACTTAAGCGTTATTTCTTTGTATCTCCACTCAGGTTCTGCCAGTACCGAACGTCAAGCAATTAAATTTAAGTTTCTATTGCGCTTTCTAATTTATTTAGAAAAATTGGCTCAAAATGGGCGTGATTATATTATCGCAGGCGATTGGAATATTGCGCATAAGGAAGCCGATTTAAAAAATTGGAAAGGTAATAAAAAAAATTCAGGCTTTTTACCTGAAGAACGGGCATGGTTAGATGTGTTGTTTGAAACTAAACAGTGGTTTGATGCCTTTCGATTATTAGAACAACAGCCAGATGAATATACGTGGTGGTCAAATCGAGGTCAATCATGGAAAAATAACACGGGATGGCGGATTGATTATCAAATAATCAGTACTATTTTTCAGGATAAAGTGCAGACGAGTTCTATTTACAAAGATCAGCGATTTTCAGATCACGCACCGTTAATCATGGATTATGATTACCCTTTTTAATTGTCACTTTTAAAAAACATTATGCCTAACTCCGTTAATTTAACCCAGTTTATTATCGAGCAACAACGTAACTTATCTCATCAAGACGATGATTTTAGTTTGTTACTAAATGATATTGCGCTTGCGTGTAAAAAAATATCCTATTTTGTCAATAAAGGGGCATTGATGGGTATGTTGGGCAATGCGGATTCTGAAAATATACAAGGTGAAGTACAAAAAAAACTCGACATCATAAGTCATGAGATTATGGAAGAAGCCTTAAGTTGGACAGGGCATTTATCAGGGATGTTGTCTGAGGAAATTGAACACCCGATTCAAATTCCTACGCATCAACCGAAAGGAAATTATTTAGCCTTATTTGACCCTTTAGATGGTTCGTCTAATATTGACTTAAACTTGACGGTTGGCTCTATTTTTTCAATTTTACGCTATCAGGGCGTTAAAGGTGGCGATTTAATCGAACAAGATTTTTTTCAAAAAGGCTCTGAACAAGTGTGCGCGGGTTTTGTGTTATATGGCCCTTCAACTATGATGATTTTAACTACAGGTGATGGCGTTAATGGTTTTACTTTAGACCCTGATATGGGTGAATTCATGTTAACGCATCCTAATATTACTATTCCCGAAGAAACCACTGAATTTGCGATTAATATGTCGAATCAACGTTTTTGGGAAGCGCCTGTACAGCGCTATATTAATGAATGCCTTCAAGGAAAGTCAGGTCTTCGAGAAAAAGATTTTAATATGCGTTGGATTGCGTCCTTAGTGGCAGAAGTCTATCGAGTGTTAATGCGGGGCGGTATTTTTATGTATCCATTAGATTCACACAAATCAACATCGGGTCGATTACGGTTATTGTATGAGGCCAATCCCATGAGTTTTATTGTTGAACAAGCGGGCGGGTTAAGCTCGACAGGAAACGAGCCTATTTTAGGAATCACGCCAACGAG
>JAGLBU010000182.1 GCA_023146575.1 Methylococcales bacterium | reverse complement strand
GTTTACCCTAAAACCCACTATGTCACCCCTAGAGAAAAACTATTATTGGCCGTTGAAAAAATAAAAATAGAACTTGCTGATCGCTTAAAAGTGCTGCGTGATGATCATAAGTTAGTTGAAGCGCAACGCCTAGAACAACGAACCTTATTTGATATTGAAATGATTTTAGAGGTGGGCTATTGTTCTGGCATTGAAAATTATTCGCGTTATTTATCAGGGCGAGAGGTCGGAGACTCACCCCCGACTATGTTTGATTATTTACCCCAAGGCTCGATTGTGATTGTGGATGAAAGTCATGTGACTTTGCCACAGTTAGGGGCAATGTATAAAGGTGATCGCTCACGTAAAGAAACCTTGGTCGAATATGGTTTTCGCTTGCCATCGGCGTTAGATAACCGCCCTTTACGGTTTGATGAATTTGAACGGATTGCAGGGCAACGCATTTATGTATCCGCCACGCCAAGTCATTACGAAAAAGAACATTCCTCCACGTTTGTTGAGCAATTAATTAGACCAACAGGGTTATTAGACCCTCAAATTGAGGTGCGTCCTGCAAGTTCTCAAGTCGATGATTTATTGTCGGAAATTAATCTAAGAACCGTGCATTATGAACGGGTGCTAGTAACCACCTTAACCAAGCGAATGTCCGAGGATTTAACCGATTATTTAATGGAACATGATATAAAAGTGCGTTATTTACATTCGGATGTCGATACGGTTGAGCGGGTAGAAATCATCCGTGATTTACGCCTAGGGGTATTTGATGTGTTGGTCGGGATTAATTTATTACGCGAAGGTTTGGATATTCCTGAAGTGTCATTAGTGGCAATTTTAGATGCGGATAAAGAAGGATTTTTACGTTCAGCGGTGTCACTGATTCAAACCATTGGACGGGCGGCGCGAAATGTGAAAGGCTCGGCAATTTTATACGGCGATAAAGTCACTAAATCTATGCAGCAGGCAATAGATGAAACCGCGCGGCGACGCGAAAAACAACTCACCTTTAATCGCCAACATAATATTACCCCTACAACAGTGCTAAAATCGATAGAGGATATTTTAGAAGTACGGATTCCAGGTTCGAATAAAGGCGCACGTTATGCTACCGAGACCTATTTAAAAGAAATTATTGATGATTATCAACACCTGAGCACCAAAGAAAAAGGAAAACGGGTTAAACAGCTGGAAGAACAGATGTATAATTACGCAAAGAACTTAGAATTTGAAGCGGCGGGGAAACTACGCGATCAATTAAAGGCACTGGAAAAATTTTAATCTAGCCTATTCTTTGTGATTAACTTTAAACCTACCCACTCTTTCATGGAAACTTAAACAATATGAAAACGTTAAATTACAGAGTATTATTTATTTTAATCAGCGTGTTTTTATTACAAAGCGCCTGTACGAATAAAAAACCCATCGTTATTAAAAACCCCTACCCACAGCTGAGTAATACCACTTGGCATTATATGGATACCGATTGGGAATATGATATGGAATTTTTATCAAATGGTGTATTACGCACACAACACCCAAATGATAAAACGCCGAATAATGATAAATGGCTTCAAAATGGCAACAACGTTAGCTTTTCATTTAACAATGGTTATTCAACGTATGAAGGCAAGTTTTCGGGTAACGATATTATTTCAGGAACAGCGGAAAGTAAAACAGGGGTAATTTGGAACTGGAAAGCAATTCGGGTGAAACGATAAACACGTATTTATTAAATATCTGACAGCTCACGAATAATGAGTTGTCAGAATTATAAGGTTCTTTTTTAGCTGTCCGAGGTTAGAAGGACATATTTTTTGTACAAACTTTCGTGTGTTTCTTTATTTTTAGCATCTTTTTCAATGCAATCGACAGGACATACTTCAATACATTGTGGTTCATCATAATGACCAACACATTCGGTGCAGAGCGTTGGATCAATTATATAAAACTCTTCGCCCTGACTGATCGCACTGTTAGGACATTCAGGCTCACAAACATCACAGTTAATACATTCATCGTCAATAATAAGGGACATTTTTACTCCGTAATAAATTTTTGAATTAAGGATTGTTGCACAATGGGCGGCACAAGGCTTGAAATATCCCCGTTTAAACGTGCAATTTCGCGTACCATCGTTGAAGAAATAAACTCATCATGTTCTGAAGGCATTAAAAATATACTTTCAAGCTCAGGCGACAAACGCCGATTAATGCGTGCCAATTGAAATTCATACTCAAAATCAGATACCGTTCGAAGCCCTCGTAAAATAACCGAAGCGTGTTGTTGTTTAGCAAAATCAATTAATAAATTATTAAAGCCAATCACTTTAATATTAAGCTGCTTTTCGGTGACGGATCTCAGTAATTCAATCCGCTCATCTAAGGAAAATAACGGTTTTTTACGAACATTCTCCGCCACCCCAATCACGACATATTCATAAAGCGTCGAGGCTCTTTTAATTAGGTCTAAATGGCCATTGGTCACAGGATCAAATGTCCCTGGATAAATTGCGGTAATTTGCATAATTAACCTCTAAAAAAAGCCTGTAAAACCTTAATCATATAATGGTGATCGAGAACGCCAGCACTTTCGCGGATACTGTGCATTGCCCACATTGGGTTGCCGACATCGACGGTACGAATGCCTACGTTAGCAGCACTCATAGGACCTATAGTACTGCCACAAGGAATGTCACTGCAATGAGAATAGCGTTGATAAGGTACGTTAGCCTGTTGACAATAGTGAATAAACCTTGCCTCAGAAATACTTTCAGAACTGTAACGGTGATTCGCGTTGATTTTAATCACCACACCTTTATTCATCATCACTCTATGGTTGGTTTCATAAGCGTTTGGGAAATTAGGGTGATATGCGTGTGCCATGTCAACACTGACCATTAAACTCTGCGCTAAACTGCGTTGATAGGCCTCATGGGTTTGTTTGGCACTGGCGCTAATCCGCTCTAAAACGGCGTTTAAAAAATTTCCATCGGCACCTTTATAACTTTCGCTACCAATTTCTTCATGATCAAAAAAAGCACAAACCAGTGCTGAAGCAGGTCGTCGATTTTTTTTATGTAATAACGCTTTTAACACCGCATGACATGAGGCTAAATTATCCAGCTGAGAATTCGCATAAAATTCTTGATCTGCGCCCCAAAATGATCCTTTTTGAGTATCATAAACCGTTAATTCCCACGATAAAATTTGCGTCTGCTTAAGCTTTGTTTCTTGTTCTAACAGTTGTGAAAAACGCTGTTGTGGTAATTGCTCATTGGCACAAGCGAGTAACAGAGACAATTCTTTTTGTGTGTGAAATTTTAAGCCTTGCTCATTTACCTGTCGGTTTAAGTGAATCGCAAGATTAGGCAAACGCAGTAAGGGATCTTTAAAATGAACAAGTTTGGTTTTGATTTTCCCTTGATTATTTTTATAGCTTACCCGACCTGCAAGGCTTAATTCCCGATCACTAAAAGTGGCAAGGATGGGGGAGCCATAAATTTCAACCCCTAAGCGTAAATAATCACCTTCATTATGCGCCCCATTTGGAGTTATTTTAAGGCTGGGGGAATCCGTATGCGCCCCAATAATTTTATAACCTGCTTCCGATAACGGTTGATGTCCAGTTCTAAAGATAATAATAGAAGACTGATCACGCACAACATAATAGCCTTGGTTTTTTTCAAGTGTCCATGGCTTAGATTCTGACAAGCGTTTAAAATCATGGGCTAAAAGTTGTTTTTCAACACTTTTAACCGCGTGATAGGGGCTAGGACTGGCATCAATAAATTTGAGTAAGTTAGCCACTTGCTCATGAGCGGTTTTTAACATCATAAAACCTTTATAATAAAGAGGTCACAAAATTTTGGTTTAATGCATGGGTTTTAATTTTCAAATTACGAACCTCTACTTTTCCAGCTTCATGCCATGTCATAATGGCCTGCAGGTAATAATCACGCCATTCTTTATTTTCCATGCGAGTTTGCAACCGAAATAGATCTAATTCAATCGAAAATTGTTTTAATTGCTGTTTTTTAGAACTTACTGAGGCTAAGTGATAACTCAGGTATTGTTTTTGTACTTTTTCAAGTTGTATTAACCAATCCTCACTTGGTTTTAATTTTTCAACGTTAGGCGGCTCTAAGACGTTCTCGTTGACAAAAGGACGTTGTTGCCATGCTCCAGCATGAGCGGCGTAGCTTAAGTGATCTTTTAAATCCGTTTGTGAGGGTCTGTATTTTTGTAAAAACGTCAGAAATTTATAGGCAGATTCTGGATCTTTTGTCGCCAATACGCCAAAACGTTTTTTAGCGTTCCAAATAGGAAAGCAAATGACCTCATCATAAAAATATGGCGAAGCGCTAAAGCTTATGGGAAATAGACAATAAAAAGGATAAAAAAACAATCGACAACGTCCTGTATAAACACCTAATGCGTAAATAAGTCCATAAATAACCCCGATCGCAAGACCAAATACTACCCCACCTGCCACCATAAAAGTCGCGCCAAACAGTAATGAGAAAGCTAGTGCTACGGTTAAGGACATTGCAGGGCTTGCCATTAAGCCCATTGCAACCCCCATCGCAAACGCAAAGCTTAAAATACCTGTTAGACTGTCATCAATTGTTGCTGTAATATCTCCCATCATCAGGGTATTTCCCAAACCTTCCGCTAACTCAATCGCCAAGCCCCCTGTTAAACCAAAAATTAGACTTACTACAAGACCACCAACCAACCCACCAACGATATATTGAATCAATCCCAACACTAAGCCAATTCCAAGTGCTGTGAGAAATTTAAAAAAACTGTGGCCAGCATAAAATATATATTCTCTGAAGAGACTGGGTTTTTCGGTAAACTCAGCCATTAAGCTGGTTTCAAATTCTTTAGGGAATAAGAGTGGAAATTCTAAATAAAAAATAATAACGGTACTGATGATATAGCCTAAAAAACAAATCAAGATAACTAACGGATAACTTTTAATTAAGTTCCATGTCCTTTTTTTATAACTCAAGTCAGCGCTATAGTTGGCTAATAATGTAGGCTCAAAAATAAGCCACAACAACAGCTGTAAAC
Source organism: Methylococcales bacterium (assembly GCA_023146575.1). Taxonomy (GTDB): domain Bacteria; phylum Pseudomonadota; class Gammaproteobacteria; order Methylococcales; family Methylomonadaceae; genus WTBX01. The sequence continues at coordinate 2,467 of JAGLBU010000182.1, read as the reverse complement.
TATTTTTAGGCTGAGTCGGTTTGACCAATATGCGGTCTAAATCCACAGAGTTATCCATTGTGAGAGGTTTTAATTGTCAATGACTTTATTTTTATAGATGAATAGCACATCACTAAAATCTAAGGTATTTTTAGTGGGTTTTATGGCGTCAATAGAGCGGTGAGAGCATTTATCTACAGGCAGAAAATAGTTGCCAACGTGTAAATATTAATGATTTTAAAACAATTTTTTGAAAGGAACAAGGCAAGAATGCATTGTAAGGTCGGTAGGATAGAATATCCAGTTGTAAGTTATTCAAATAAAAAGAAAAAAACGGAGCAAAATAACTGTTTTTTGATGAGACTATTCAATGATTTGAAAAAAGGTTTCATTTTTTTTAATCATGCCTAGTTCATGCCGTGCTCGTGCTTCTAACGCCTCAGTGCCATTGCGTAAATTTAACACTTCACTGTATAAAACCTCGTTACGCTCTTTATTTTCCATGTATTGTTTACTTAAGCGGTCGAGTTTTTGCTGATACTCATTCACCTGTGCCACACTGCCATCGCCCGTCCAAAGGCGTATTTGCAATAATATAATCAGACTAACAATAATGGTAACTAAAAAAGGTTTAATGAGCTTCTCCTAATAATAAAAAGGACACAACTGCGATGGTAAAAACAAGGCGTTTGTGTCCTTTATGTTACAGCGTTTTAAGCGATAAGCTTATTTTAGCATTTTAAAGGCACTACGACCTGCATAGCTGGCGGCATCGCCTAATTCTTCTTCAATTTTCATCAATCGATTGTATTTTGCAATACGGTCTGAACGGCTTAAAGAGCCTGTTTTAATTTGACCTGTACCCGTTGCAACCACTAAATCAGCAATGGTGGTGTCCTCTGTTTCACCTGAACGATGCGAGACCACCGCGCTATAACCTGCTTCTGAGGCTTTGTTGATCGCTTCTAAGGTTTCGGTCAATGTCCCAATTTGATTTACTTTAATCAGGATGGAGTTTGCAATGCCTTTATCAATTCCTTCTTGTAAAATAGCAGGATTGGTTACAAATAAATCATCGCCTACCAACTGAATTTTACCCGCTAGTTTTTCAGTCTGAACTTTCCAGCCATCCCAATCGTTTTCATCTAAACCATCTTCAATTGAAATAATAGGGTACTTTTCGACCCAATCAACAAAAAAATCGGTCATTTCTTCAGAGCTTAAGCTTTTACCTTCGGCGGCTAATACATATTTTCCGTCTTTATAATATTCAGAGGCAGCGGCATCCATTCCTAAGAAAATATCTTCACCTGCTTTATAGCCTGCTAATTCAATGGCTTCTAAAATAACTTCAATCGCCTCTTCATTTGAGGAAAGGTTGGGTGCAAAACCACCTTCATCACCAACCGTTGTGGCAAGGCCTTTACTTTTTAATACTTTGGCTAAATTATGAAAAACTTCAGCACCATAACGAATGGCTTCTTTAAAATTAGGTGCGCCCACAGGAAGAATCATAAACTCTTGTAAATCAACACTATTATCCGCATGTGATCCGCCATTGATGATGTTCATCATCGGCACGGGTAAAACAAATTTTCCAGTGGTATTTAAAGAACGATATAAAGGAATACCTGCATCGTTTGCCGCCGCGTGTGCCGCTGCCATTGAGACGCCTAAAATAGCATTCGCGCCTAAGCGACCTTTATTCTCTGTACCATCAAGCGTAATCATTTTTTGATCGATCGCAACTTGATCGCTCACATCCATACCGATGATAGCGGCACGAATTTCGGTGTTAATATTGTTGACAGCGGTTAAAACCCCTTTACCTAAATAACGGCTTTTATCACCATCGCGCAATTCAATGGCTTCACGCTCACCTGTGGAGGCACCTGAGGGTACCATCGCGCTTCCAATAATGCCTGAGTCTAAAATAACATCGGCTTCAATGGTCGGGTTTCCGCGTGAATCAAGAATTTCTCTCGCTTTAATATCAACGATTTTACTCATATTTATAATGTCCAAATGGGTGTGTAAAAGTTTTTAAAGCCGATATTATACCCAAACAATCCTAAAATGCAGATTTCAATGACTAAAAAAGCCATTAATTTTTACTTGCAAAGCACTCAAGGTTTTAATCGGGATTCCATTAACTGTTTGTTTTTGACAGACAATTGAAAATTTAGCTCCTTAAGATTGTATGCTACAATTTCGATCTTTGCTTTATCCTAAAGGAATTGTCTTAAGGATTAGCATTTTGTATACTCTCCTTTGTAGGGCTAACAAAATTAACCCCCGATTTATTTTATTTAGGAATCACTCATGAAAAATTCTATTTTAATTCCCATCAGTTTGGTGCTTTTAAGTTTATCTGCCTGTGATAATACCAAAGACCCTATTATTGCAACCGATGTTGCAACTGATGGCACCACAACTACTGCCACCACAGACGATAATACGACTACTACCACAACAACCGATACTTCAG
>JAGLBU010000181.1 GCA_023146575.1 Methylococcales bacterium | reverse complement strand
ACATTAGGGCGGTATTCAATAAATTGCAGTGATTGAGAATGGTTGTAAGCGCCCATTGGGCTAATGATAAGATGATCGTTGTACTTTAACGGAGGGAGCAAAGTCTGAGTACGAATGATGTCAGTATTCATACACAAAGGGCCATAAAGGTTGGTAGGTTTCATCTCGCCTTTATGTTGTTGCGTAAGTTGAATCTTATGATCGTACCAATGCCCTATTGAAAAAAGATTGACCCCCGCATCTAAAATAGCCGCGCGCTGACCCTTTGGTAATATTTTAGTCGCCACTACACGGGTAATAAGATGCACGGTATCATCAACGATCGCTCGCCCTGATTCTAAAATTAATTGAGGGAATGGCTTACCTTGTTTGAGCCTTTTAGTGGCAAAACGTAATAATGGGCTACAAATAGCCTCGGCATAGTCATCCATTGTGGGTACGATTTGATTATCTGGTAGCTTAATTCCTTGCATTGCAGAGCGTGAAACAAAGCCTCCCCCCATATCAAGGCGCTTGATTTCACAGTTTGTTACCGCTTCCACCTTTTCCATAAAAGCACACATAATACGAGTTTGAGCGGTATAGGCGCGTGTATCTAATATAAAGGTACCAATATGATTGTGTAAGCCTTCCAATTTTAAAAATGCACTGTGCTTGATGAGCTGTGCCGCGTCTAAGGCTTGCCCATTTTCAATGTTAAAGCCAAACCGACTCCATGACTCGCTAAAATCGGTTTCAAAGTTTAAACGAAGCGTTAGCGGAATCACTCGGTTTAATTCGGTGCCAATTTGTTGTAATAAGGCTAATTCATCAAAATGATCCACATGAATATGCGCCCCCTCTATCACCGCTTGTTGTAAAATTTCTTTGGGCTTATAAGGGCCATTAAAGATGATTTTTGAACCCTCAACCCCCAAAGAACGGGCTTTTTCATATTCAAATTTAGAAACCACTTCAGCCCACGCGCCTTCTTGATGCAGAATTTGGGCAATGGCACTGGAATAGTTGGTTTTATAGGACCAACCGTATACCACACCTGAATAGCGCGATTGAAAAGCGCCTAATAAACGCTGTATGTTTTGCCTTAACTGCCGCTCAGAAACCACAAATAATGGCGAACCATAACGCGTGGTTAATTCCTCAACAGAAATGCCTTCGATTGAGGAAATAAAATTTGAAACCATTTAGGGTAATGAATTAACGAGCTTTAATTTTTTGGCTAATCGTCCCCATAGACGTGGATTTTAAATTCGAGGCATTAAACATTTGCTTAAAGCGGGTCACCACAGGGCTGGTCTCTTTAAATAAATCTTGAGCAAAGGCATAGCCAATGGTTTGATAAATTAATTCAGCTTTAATGGTGTAGGTGGTTTCATTTAAGTTGGCTAATTTAAATGCAATCACATCATGACCACCCACAAAATCCGTATCAGTTGCCGCCGCGCCTTTCACTTTAATTTTATTGGGTGCAGTGGTTTTATCAAAGCCCTTAGGTAAGATTCGATTGTCTTTAATATAGCTTTTGGCTCTCAATAACGTGTAAGTAATCGTTTCTTGATAATCGTGCATGATGGCTTCATAGACCTGCACTTGTTTTTCAGAAGTGATGGTTTGATAATGCGGTTCATAAGAGGCTAAATCTTGATCAGAATCCAATTCATCCACACTGCCATCCGCATTGACTTTACCCGTTTCAAACACAATCTTATTATTTGCATCGAATATGGTTAGATGCAAAATAACCCGACGTGAGGGGTAGCCTGAAGGCAGTTTATG
>JAGLBU010000180.1 GCA_023146575.1 Methylococcales bacterium | reverse complement strand
TTGATTATGAATTTATTTTTGTCAACGATGATTCAACCGACCGTTCTTTAGAGCTGTTACAACAAGCCCGAGCCACTGATGATAAAATTAAAATTATCAGTATGTCTCGCTGTTTCGGCGTTTCCCCTTGTGTACTCGCGGGGATGAAATACAGCACGGGCGATGCCGTTGTCTATATGGACAGTGATTTACAAGACCCACCCGAGTTAATTGAAAAAATGATTACTCAATGGCAAGCAGGCTTTGAAGTCGTGCATACCACGCGCACTAAACGCCACGGCGAACACCCACTCAAAATGATGGTCACGGGCTGGGCGTATAAAGCCATTAATTATGTCTCTGAAATCAACATTAAAGAAAATACGGGTGATTTTAAATTACTCTCTCGAAAAGTTGTCAATCAAATATTAAGGCTGGATGAACACGACCCCTTTATGCGCGGACTGCCTGTCTGGGTAGGTTTCAAACAAACCCATATTTACTATGAGCGGGAGGCGCGTTTTGCAGGTGAAGCGCATTTTTCAATTTTCAGTAAAGGCCCTACCAAAGAATTCATCCGAGGCATTGTTTCTTATTCCTCTTCTCCTCTGTATTTATCCTTTTATTTAGGGTTATTAACCTGCTTAGTCTCGGCTTTTTTAATTGTCTATGCCTTGGTTATCAAAGTCTTAGGTGTTTCAGGTCAAGGCATTCCCAGCATTATTATTGCTATTTCTTTTTTTAGCGGTATTACGATGGTTATTAACGGCATTATGGGCTTGTATATCGCTAAAATTTACGAACAACTCAAAGGTCGTCCGCGTTATATTATTGCGGATACCGAAGGTTTTGACACCTCCGATAAAACCTAATCCTACCTTAATTATTAAGCAAATATTCTCTATGAAAAAATCAGTCCGAGCGGTTATTTTAGCAGGCGGCACTGGCTCACGATTATGGCCCTTGTCTCGAAAGCAAATCCCCAAGCAATTTCTATGCCTTGATGGCAAAGAAACCATGTTGAAAGCTACTGCGGATCGCATTGCAAATTTTTGCCCACAAAAAGAGGTCATCGTGGTCTCAAGCCAAGCACATGTGACGGGGGAAGCCTATGATGCTTTGAAACCTTATCAGGTTATTTCAGAGCCTGTGGGTCGTAATACTGCCCCTGCGATTGCCCTCGCTGCCGCCTATTGTCAGCTGCAAGAGAATGACCATGACCCTGTAATGCTAGTGCTACCCGCCGATCATGTGATTCAAAATACTAAAGCCTTTCATCTGGCTTTAGAACAGGCTATTGAGGCGGCAGAGCAAGATTATTTAGTTTCTTTTGGGATTCTTCCAACCCATGCGGATACAGGCTTCGGTTATATTAAAGCTCGAACGGATGATACCCAAGCATTGCCAACAAATACGCTTATGGTTGAAGGTTTTACTGAAAAACCGAATCGTGAAACCGCCGAAGGTTATTTAAAAGCAGGTGGCTATTTTTGGAATTCGGGTATGTTTGTGTGGAAAGCCTCCGTCCTTCTTAAAGCGATTAAAAAATACTTACCTGAAGTCGATACGGTATTAAAAACTATTTTAGAAATTCATCAACAAGGCGATTCGCTTCAAGCCGCCGTCAATCAAGTCTTTGAAAAAATGCCTACTATTTCCATTGATTATGGCGTGTTAGAAAAAGTCGTCGAACAAGAAAATAAATTATTAGTGCTGCCCTGTGATATTCAATGGAACGATGTTGGCAGTTGGGATGCGGTACATCAAATATCCGCGAAAGATGAACAAAATAACGTTATAAAAGGCAATGCATTTGCCTTAGATTGTAAAAACTCACTCTTTCAAAGTAATCACCGTTTAGTCGCCGCGATAGGGGTTGAAGATATTTGCCTAATTGAAACGGCGGATGCTATTTTATTAAGCAAACGCGGAGATA
>JAGLBU010000018.1 GCA_023146575.1 Methylococcales bacterium | reverse complement strand
GCGGTGCGGCATAAAAACTATTTTCAAGCATTTCATCTAAAATGACCATTAAGCCATCAAGATGTTCTTGAGAGACCACTTTCATATCCGTCAACCACGATAAAATCTCTTCCATAATAAAAAGCTTATCTTCGGTATGCGTCAATTGAAACTGCCGATGCTCTGGTAAATGGGGCATTAATTCATACAAATCATCATCAGGGCTTTCATGATGCTGACTTAATAAATGATTCCAACCGATGGCTTTACAAAAACCTGAATGTTTCGGTAGGATTCTACAAATACCATCATGGCTTAAGCGTTCTAATAAATCTGAAAATTGTTGCTCGGCTAAAAAGACCACATACTCTCTGGAAATCCGTGGAATAGGGTGATCACCTTGACGATAAAAGCTTTCTGAAATTCGAATAATATCACTAATATCATTGTCACTCCCCATCACATCTTGGGAAATTCGATCACTGTGCGTCATCACCATTATACTCACATCATCATCAAACTTTTCAGTTTCACAATGAACTTCTAACGCTTCCATAAGGTAATTTTTCACGACCTCAGCATCAAGCTCTCCGCACTGGCTTAAAATATCCTCTAAGCGCTCATAGCCAAAAGCTTCGCCTGATGGTGATTCTTCTTCCACCAAACCATCGGTAAATAGAAATAACCGATCACCCACTTCCATCGTAATTTCAATAGCAGACAATGAATAGTCAGAATCAATACTTTTCCCTAACGGCAAACCTGAAGCTTCGAGCATTTCCCAGTATTGTGCTTTATGTCGCCACAAATAGGGTAATACATGCCCTGCATTGGCAAACCGTAACTTTCCAGTACGCGCATCTAAACTTAAGCAGTTCATTGTCATTAATAACGATTGTTGCGCCGTCATTAATAAGGTTTCATTCAATAAGTTTAATAATTCAGATGGATTACTAACACCTTCATGAATCAACGGATAAATACCCGCTTTTGCCGCACTTACCATCGTTCCCGCAGCCACCCCATGACCACTAACATCCCCCATTAGTATAATACTTTGATGCCCGCCAATTTTATAGTAATCATAATAATCACCGCCAACTTCGCTGGACGTTAATAGGTTAGCAAAGCCTTGAATCCCTGGTAATTCAACCGTTGAACTGGGTAAAATAGACTGTTGCAAGGTCGCGGCTAAATCAACCTCACCCTGTAAACGCTCACTTAACACTTCCATTTGCGCATGTGTACGGCGTAATTCTTCTTCGGCTTGTTTTCGCTCGGTAATATCACTCCCTGTTACCAAAAACATCACAGGAGCTTTAGCTTTCCCTTCAAAAATAACCGTACTATGCCAAATAACATCAATTACATCGCCTGTACTTACATCAATCCGTGTTTCGACTTCATCCGAAAACTCCACATCGCCTGACATCATGTCAGAAAACAGTGGCTGTAAACTATTATTAGTCTCTTTGGATAGAAAGGTTTCAAAAAAATTCTGACCTAAAACCTCTTCTTTTGCCCAGCCCGTACTTTCTTCCGCATATTGGTTAAATAAAACGATATTCGACGACGCATCAAGTCCAATAATCAACGCCTGCGCCGTATTAATTACATTATCGGCAAAGGCTTTTTCGATTTCAACCTTTAAATTACTCACTTTTAAACGATCCACTAAAGGTCGTAATAAGCCTGTCCCTAAAAGCGCTAAAATCCCCAAACTTAAAATAACAATAAAATTTTGCTTACGTTTCGTTCCTTCGAGCATCGACGTCATACGTTTTTGGTAAATGCTACTAACGGTGTTTAAATTTGTAATTAAAGCAGGGGTAAGATCATGATATAACACTTGAAGTTGTGAACTTTTAACGTTTAAATCCTCAATCGGTGTTCCTAAAATTTCACGGACGGCCGAGCGATATTTATACATTTGGCGATTAAGCGATGCTTCCCCCTGATCAAAATAAATTTTTCGTAATTCAGGCGGTAAGACACCCCGCACATGCGTGATACGAGACCCTTCACGGACAAAACGATCGCCTTCTTTTAACGATAAATGCGTGTCTTGCAATCGCGCAAGATTTTTTGAAATAAAACGTCTGGATTTACTTGTGGACTTTTTATCTTGATAAAGTGCAAGTTGAGTGGTGTAGAAATTGATCCCTTGAATAATTTGACTTTGTTCGCTACTTACTCGAACTAAAGTCGCATTCCCTTCTTGGTTTTTTAAATCATACATCACCACCAAATAACTAAAGGTAATCGTTGTTGCTAACACAAATAGCACCGTCCCATATTGATCTAACATATAGGTCACGATGCGCCGTAACATATCGTTCATTGTACTTCCTTTATTTTTTTTGTTTTGGAAAAAACTGGCATCCTATACAAAAACCTACATTTTATAAGGTATAAGCATAGGTTTTTACTAGTTTCAGGAGTATATATCACCTTCTACTTTTTACTCAAGATTCTATAAAAACCGTGATATTAAACACACGATCAAAAAATATTTTTTAAAAACCTTTTTCACTCACAAAAATCTTCCAACACTTTGTCACACTAATAGTATAAATATTATAATTTTGATATAATCCCAAAGTTAAACTGTGCCTTAGCGGCATTTTTTTTATCACACTTTTTTATCTGGAGATACTTACATGGCAATTAAAGTTGCAATCAATGGTTATGGTCGTATTGGACGTAATGTCGTACGCGCATTATATGAAGCAGGTCGTAATGACGAAATCCAAATCGTTGCAATTAATGACTTAGGGAATGCTGAAACCAACGCCCACCTAACGCAATACGATACCGCGCATGGTAAATTTCCAGGTGAGGTCAGCGTTGAAGATGGTGATTTAGTCATCAATGGCGATAGAATCAAAGTGCTAGCCGAGAGAGACCCATCTAAATTGCCTTGGGCAGAATTAGAAATTGATGTGGTTCATGAATGTACTGGTTTTTTTGCCAGCAAAGAAAAAGCTTCAGCGCATATTGCCGCAGGTGCTAAAAAAGTAGTCATTTCAGCACCAGGTGGCGCAGATGTGGATGCCACTATTGTATATGGTGTCAACCATGAAACCTTAAAAGCATCCGATACCGTTATTTCCAATGCCTCATGTACCACCAACTGTTTAGCGCCGTTAATTCAGCCTTTATTAGAGACTATTGGGGTTGAACAAGGCTTAATGACCACGATTCATGCTTATACCAATGACCAAGTATTAACCGACGTTTATCATCCTGATTTATTACGAGCACGTTCTGCCACCCAATCCATGATTCCAACAAAAACAGGCGCGGCAGCGGCAGTCGGTTTAGTCTTACCTGCGTTGGTAGGAAAATTAGATGGGTTCGCAATGCGTGTTCCTGTTATTAACGTTTCTGTGGTTGATTTAACCTTCACCGCAAGTCGTGATACCTCGGTTGAAGAAGTAAATGAAATTTTAACCACCGCGTCAGAGGGCTCGTTAAAAGGTATCTTAAATATCAATGATAAACCATTGGTGTCTATTGATTTTAATCATGACCCTGCGTCCTCAACTTATGATAAATCGTTAACCAAAGTCAACGGTCGTTTAGTGAAAGTATTATCTTGGTACGATAACGAATGGGGTTTTTCTAACCGCATGTTAGATACCACCATCGCATTAATGAACGCAAAATAGGCTCAATATGTCATTAAGAAGAACCAAAATTTTAGCGACACTCGGCCCTGCTACCGACAAAGAAGGTGCATTAGAAGCGCTATTTCATGCAGGTATCGATGTTGTGCGGTTAAATTTTTCGCATGGCGTTGCCCAAGATCATATTGACCGTGCCAATATGGTACGCGAATTAAGCGAAAAAACGGGTCGCCGTGTCGGTATTCTTGCTGACTTACAAGGCCCTAAAATCCGTATCGCTCGTTTTACAGAAGGTAAAGTCTGGTTAGATGAAGGTCAAGACTTTTCACTGGATATTAATTTAAATATCCATGACGGTGATAATACCCACGTCGGTATTACGTACGAGCCTTTAGCCCGTGAAGTAAAGTCGGGCAGTCGTTTATTGCTTGACGATGGACGAATCGTATTGGATGTTGTCAATGTTGATGAAAATTTACGCGTTAACTGTACAGTGATCGTTGGTGGTACTTTGTCCAATAATAAAGGTATTAACCTTTTAGGCGGCGGACTTTCAGCGGCGGCATTAACGGAAAAAGACAAAGAAGATATTAAAACCATAGGTCAAATTAATGCCGACTTTGTCGCGGTTTCCTTTCCACGTACCGCAGAAGATTTACACGAAGCGCGACGTTTATTAGAAGCAGAAGGCTGTTATGCAGGCATTGTTTCAAAAATTGAGCGTGCAGAAGCGATGGAAGCCATGGATGAAATCATTTTAGCATCTGACGTGGTTATGGTTGCACGGGGTGATTTAGGGGTTGAAATTGGGGATGCGAATTTACCAGCGGCACAGAAAAAATTGATTCAACGCTCGAGAGCCTTAAATCGTGCGGTCATTACGGCCACCCAAATGATGGAGTCTATGATTGAAAATCCGATTCCAACCCGTGCCGAAGTGTTTGATGTTGCTAATGCAGTTTTAGATGGGACGGATGCGATTATGCTCTCCGCCGAAACGGCTACAGGAAAATACCCTGTCAAAACGGTAGAGGCAATGGCACGCGTCTGTATTGAAACTGAAAAACATCCTGCTATTCGAAAATCAAGTCATCGAATTGATTGTAATTTTGATCGAGTGGATGAAGCAATTGCCATGTCAGCTATGTACATGGCAAATCATACCAAAATGAAAGGGATTGTGTCGCT
>JAGLBU010000179.1 GCA_023146575.1 Methylococcales bacterium | reverse complement strand
TTCTATTACGCATGCCGCACCGATCACACAAAAAGGTGTTGCCAGTTATTATGCCGATAAATTTCACGGGCGCAGAACTAAAACTGGTGAAATTTATAATAAAAGAAAATTGACCGCCGCCCATAACAGCCTCCCAATGGGGACTAAAGTTAGAGTAACCAACTTAAGAAATAAACGTTCCGTTATTGTGAAAATTAATGATACAGGTAGCTTTAGAACCCGTATAATTGACCTATCCTATGCCGCTGCACAAAAACTTGGCATGATTCGTCAAGGGCTTGCAAAAGTAAAAGTAACCGTTCTTAGATAATATGCTAAAAGAAAAGAGACGTGAAGGAATACGTCTCCTAAGCTTTCCTATTTAAGGTTTTTCAACAACTTCCGCTTCTTTTTTTCGATACTGAATTGACGAATAAACCGATAATCCAATAAAAGTTACTCCAACAAGCCCCGTCACAATTTCAGAAATATGAATCGCCATGCTTAATAGCATAATAGTTGCTAACGCACCGATGGCATAATGTGCGCCATGCTCTAAAAAAATATAATCATCCAACGTGCCTTTATTCACCAAAAAGATGGTCAAAGAACGCACAAACATAGCCCCAATGGCTAAGCCGATCATAATAATAACCACATCTTTGGTAATCGCAAACGCACCAATTACGCCATCAAACGAAAAGCTTGCATCCAATACTTCTAAATAAATAAACGCCATCACGCCCGTACGTTTAAGCACTTTCCCTGTTCCACTGTCTTTTTCGCCTTCTAGCAGTTCAATGCTAGTAATAATGACATAAAGAACAATCCCACCTAATCCTGCTAATAAGGCCGATAACTTTTCTTCTTCCGCTAAAAAACTCTGCATGATCAATAAGGCAAATAAAGCAATAATCACTTCAGCCGAGTCTAATTTCCCAATTTTAAGTAATTTTGTCTCTATTTTTTCCAGCCACATGACTTCTTTTTCATGATCTAAAATAAAATAAAGAAAAACTAATAATAAAAATGTACCACCAAACGCTGAAATTTGAACGTGTGCTGAGGTTAGAAATGACGAATATAATTCAGGTTCGGCAACAGCCATATAGGCCACTTCAAAAAAACCTAAATTAGCCGCAAATGCCACAATCACCACAGGAAAAACCAAACGCATCCCTAAAACTGCAATCAACATGCCCCACGTTAAAAATCGACGTTTCCAAAGTTCATCCATATCTTTAAGAACGCCTGCGTTCACCACCGCGTTATCAAAGGATAAACTCACTTCCAACACCGCTAAAATCCCCACAACGGCAATGCCTGTCAGCCCATCCCACAGCAGAGCAATTAACAAGCCAATGCCTGTAACAATGAATGAATATTTAAAGTCTTGCATAATAAATCCTTAGGTTTAAGTCAATAGAAAGGTATTTTAAAAGATTGATCGGCAAAGCGAGGGGTTATTGGTAACGCGTTGGATCATTAATCTTTGCTTGCTCAAAGCCTATTTTACGCAAACGACACGCATCACAAACACCACAGGCTTGCCCTTGGCTGTCAGCAGAATAACAAGAAATTGTCTGTTGATAATTAACCCCTAACATACTGCCTTGTTGAATAATTTCAGCTTTTGTCAGCATAATTAACGGGGTATGTATTTTTATAAGCTGCCCTTCAACAGCTGTTTTTGTCGCAACATTCGCTAACGTTTGAAAGGCATTAATAAATTCTGGTCGGCAATCTGGGTAGCCTGAATAATCCACCGCGTTAACGCCAATAAAAATATCATACAGTTGTAAAACCTCCGCCCAGCCCAATGCTAATGATAAAAAAATTGTATTTCGTGCGGGAACATAGGTTACGGGAATCCCTGACTGCGGGGTTTTTGGTACATCGATATGGGTATCGGTTAAAGCAGAACCCCCAATGGATGCTAAATCTAAATCAATAATCTTATGCTCAAGTACTTCATAATCACGGGCAATTTTTTGCGCCGCATCTAATTCTGCATTATGGCGTTGCCCATAATTAAAACTTAGTGCGTAGCAAAGAAAACCCTGTTGTTTTGCATGCGCTAAAACCGTAACGGAATCCAATCCACCCGACAATAAAATAATGGCTTTTTTTGACATGAATTATTTACCTTGAGCCTCTGCCCACAGGTATTTGTGAAGTTGAATTTGAAAGCGTACGGGTAATTGATCGTGTAATATTTTATCAGCCAACTTAGTAGAAGACATTTGCCCTGCAATATTTGAAAACAAAATCTGGCAACGTGAGGTTAAATCATAGTCTTTTAACATTTTTTTTGACCATTCATAATCTTCATCCGTACCAATCACAAATTTGATTTGATCTTGAGTCTTTAAATACGCTATATTTTGATATAAATTTTTAGAAATTTCACCAGAGCTGGGGGTTTTTAAATCCATGACTTTAATAATGCGTTTATCAACATTTGAAATATCTAACGCACCGCTGGTTTCTAACGAAACTTGATAACCATCATCCGCCAATTGCGCCATAAGCGGCAATACATTTGCTTGCGATAATGGCTCACCACCTGTGACCGTGACATAATTTGTTTTGTAAGTCTTAACGTTGTTTACAATTGCCTCTAACGACATTTTTTGACCGCCTGTAAACGCATATTTGGTATCACAATAAACACAACGTAATGGACAGCCCGTTAAACGAATAAATACGGTAGGCAATCCCACCGTATTTGACTCACCTTGCAGAGAATAAAAAATCTCTGTTAAGCGTAAAAATTTTACCGCTTGCACAGTGATTTATAAGCCTGCTTTACCTGCTTTTTTAGCCGCTAAGACAGCAGCGCGTGTTTTTGGATAATGAATGATAATGTAATCCAAATATTCTTTTGCTTTTGGTTTATTATTCAAGCTTAATTGTACAAAACCTAACTTCAATAAAGCCCCAGGTACTTTATCGCTGTTTGGGTAATTTGCGACCACTTTATCAAACTCCTGCATGGCCTTTTCTTTTTTCCTTTTAAGAAGATAAGCTTCACCCAGCCAATATTGAGAATTATCCGCTAATGAGCTTTTTGGGTACTTTTTAACAACACTATTAAAACCTGCAATCGCCGCATCAACCTTACCTTTTCTTAAATTAATATAAGCACTACGGTAGGCTACTTTTTCACCTTTTGAAGCCGCTGTTACCTTTTTAGCTTTTGCAATAACCTTTTTAGCTTTTGCCGCAACTTTTTTAGTTTTTACCGCGATTTTTTGAGGCGCTTTTGTTTTAACAGCTACTTTAGCAGGTGTTTTTGCCTCTTCAATATGTGAATTAACTTTCTTTTCAAGGTCTGACACCACCACTTGCAATTTATTTAATCG
>JAGLBU010000178.1 GCA_023146575.1 Methylococcales bacterium | reverse complement strand
AAAACACCTTTTGCTTGCATAATTCGAGCAACGGCTTTCGCCCGTTCTTCCCCTAAAGCAACATTATATTCACGAGACCCACGCTCATCCGCATGTCCCTCTAAAATAAGAATTTGATTTGGGTGCGCCCGTAAATATTCGCTGTATTTATCAACAATAGGACGAAATCGGGGCTGAATTTCACTGCTATCATATAAAAAGTAAATAGTATCCTTGGCTAAAGGCAACGGTGCTAGACCAGTGGGAGTATTATTATAAGCCCCTTGCCCTTGATAGGCCGATGATGCCCCTGAATTATAAGCATCGGCTGCAGAAGCTTTATAAGGGTCATAACCCTTAACCGTTGCAGAAGATGAATCATCTTGCCCAAAAAAACCTTGGTTTTTATCATTTGTACACGCGGATAAGAACGTTACCATTACCGCTACAATGAGTGTTATTTTATATATCCTCATAGGTATATTCCCAGTCTGTAAGTTGTATTAGTCTTTAAAGTTTTGTCTTAAAAAAAGGGTAACTATCAAACTTACCGCTCAGCCTAAAATTAAAAACGAATTTTTTAATTATAACATCATCGCACTACAAAATTCCGATTTTTCTTCCCAATACTCAAGGTGCCCAAGCAGGTTCACGTACTTCAGGGTTTTGAAATTCTAACTTTTGATGAATTTTACCGTCAATTGAGACAGCCGATAAAATACCGCGCCCACCTCGACGAGCTGCGTATAAAACCATGGTGCCATTATTGGCAAAACTAGGCGATTCGTCCAAATTTCCTGAGGTTAACACGGTAAATGCTTTACTTTTAAGATCTAATAACCCAATTTTATAGCCTTTACCGCTGGCATGAACCATTGCTATTTTTGAACCATCAGGCGAAAAATTAGCACTTGCGTTATATTTTCCTTTAAACGTCAGGCGTTGTGGCTTACCCCCTAATGTTGACACTCTAAAAAGCTGAGGACCGCCCGCTTGATTTGACGTATAAACAATACTACGACCATCAGGTGCCCATGTCGGCTCGGTATTAATTGCCAAACTATGGGTTACTTGCGTTAATTGTTTACTGGACATATCCAAAACATAAATATCAGGACTCCCCCCTTTTGAAAGCGTCAATGCTAATTTACGTCCATCAGGTGACCATGCAGGTGCGCCATTTATTCCAGGAAAAGAACTAATTTTAGAACGTTGTCCCGTTGCCACCACTTGCATATAAATAGCCGCACGATTATTTTCAAACGAAACATACGCAATTTTTTTACCGTCTGGCGACCACGTCGGTGACATAATCGGCTGGAGAGAAGAAACCACCGTTTGTGCGTTATAACCATCAACGTCTGCAATTTGTAAGCGATAACTCATCTTACCAACACTACCCTTACTGCTAACATACGCGACTTGCGTTCCAAAAACGCCTTTATTACCCGTTAGTTTTTGGTAAACTAAATCACTAATTCGGTGTGCCGCTTGCCGTAACCCACGAGGGTTTGACGTAATTTGAAAATCCATGATTTGCTCATTTTTGGATATATCAAATAATTGAAAAAATATAATCGTATGGGCTTGTCTAGGATCAATTCTGCCAATCAATAAATAGTCTTGCCCTAGCACTTGCCAGTTTTTAAACACCACTTCATCGGCAGCCGTCGGTTTTGAGAGCATTTCAAGCCTACCCAAACTTTTAAAATAACCACTGCGGTTTAAATCTGCACTAATCACTGCGGCAATATCAACCGATTGCGGGCTAAAAGAGCCAAAGGGCGAAATCGCAATAGGCACTTTGCTTTCAAACGATTTAGTAATATCAATATTTAATTCTGCCTGTAAAAAAGGCGAATAAATTAGCCAAATGCTTAAAAAAAGAAATGAGGAAAAAGTTTTCATGGGATCACCCTTGTTTGTTTAAAACACTTTATCAGTGATATTTTAAGGTCAAAGCGGCTTCAATAGCGGCGATGATTAACGTTTACTCAGGTTTAAAGGTAAAGGTAAAAGAGTTAAAATGCTCAGCGTACAATTCTGAGTCATTTGGAATTGGCAAAGGGCTGGCTTTATGAACTGCATTTAATGCTGATTGATCAAAAAAAGAATCGCCACTACTTCTGGCAATTGTGGCACTAGTAACACGTCCGTTGCGTTTTAATTTGACCCGAACCATACAAGATAAATTAGAGGACATTGAAATGGGTCGTGTCCATGCCCCCCTCACTAGACTTCGAAGCCCACTTTTAAACCTTGATATATCTTTGGCTTGTTTAGCTTTAATTTCTTTTCGTTTAACCGATTTTTGTTCAGCTTCCCGCGTGGCTTTTTGATCTGCATCACGAATGGCTTGCTGCTCTTGCGCTAATTCTCTTAATAACGCTTGCTTTTCATCTTCTTCTTGCTGTTGACGTGCTTTTTTAGCCGCTGCGGCAGCTTTTTGTTGTTGTGCTTGTTTGCGTGCTTTATCAGC
>JAGLBU010000177.1 GCA_023146575.1 Methylococcales bacterium | reverse complement strand
TCGCTTCTTTTTTAGCCTTGGCATTAGCTTCAGATTTTTTACGGCTCGCTTCTTTTTGAGCGGCGGATTTTTCTGAAGCTTGTTTCTTTTTGGCAAGTGCCTTGGCTTTTTCTTTTCGTTTCTTTTCAGCTTTTTCTTTTATTTTTTTCTCAGCCTGCTGTTTTTTTCGATTAGCCTTGTCTTCTTTTTGCTTTTGCTCGGCTTTTTCTTTGGCTTTTTTGATTTTCAACATTTTCTTATGTTTTGCCTCAGCCGCCAAGCGATTTAGCTCTTGTTGTTTGTCAGCACTTAATTGTTGTTTTTTTTGAGCAACTTGTCTTTCAACCGCGGCAATTTTTATTTTTAATGCTTGCGCTTCAATTTTTTTCTCTTCAATTTCGACCAAACGCTGAGTTTCTTCTGCGGCTTTTTGGGCTTCTTCACGTTGTTTGGCTAATTCAATTACTTGTAAACGCTCAAGTTCAGCTAAACGTTGTTGTTCTAATTCTGCAAGTCGTTGTGCTTCAAGAATGCGTTGACGCTCTAATTCGGCCAACCGAAGCGCTTCTAATTTTTCAAGCCGAATACGCTCCGCCAATTCTCGTGCTTGTCGTTGCTCATAAGTTTCAACTTCACTTAAGGGTTCAAGTGGTTCGGCTTTTTTAAGGGGGATTTCTGTCGCTAGAACGGGCGAGGTTTGAATCAAATCATTGCCATCAAGAAGATGGACACTCACCGCCTCTTGAAGATTAATTTTTATTTCATCCGAAAAATTTAAAACGAAGAAAAACGCCAATAGCGCATGAAAAATAAGGGCGTAAAAAAATGCCGAACTGTATTTCATTTCCTTATTCGTCTGAGGTGGTAATTAAACCAATTCGAGCAATACCAGCCTCTTTCAAGCCTGCCATCACGTCAACAACATCACCATATTTAACGATTTTATCCCCTCGAATATAGACTTGCATTGTCGGTTTATCATGATAAAGCGCCACCACTTTAGACACCAATGCTTGTTGTGAAACCCGCTCAGGTTTGGTGGCATTTTCACTAATATAATACTTGCCATTTTTTTTGACGCTAATAATCAGTGTGGGGGTTTCTTCTGATTGAATCGGCTTCCCTTTCGCAACGGGCAAATCAATTTCAAGCCCTTGTTGCTGTAAGGGAGAGGTCACCATGAATATAACTAACAACACCAACATGACATCAATATACGGTACGACATTGATTTCGGACATAGGTTTTCTTCGAGGGCGACGTGACTCCATTATTTATGCGCCAATCTGTGTAAACGGTTTACAAACTCATCAATAAATATTTCATGACGGCTAGCAATTCTATCAACTCGGGTTGAAAAGCGGTTATAGGCAATGACCGATGGAATCGCTGCAAATAAACCCACTGCTGTGGCGATTAAGGCTTCGGCAATCCCAGGGGCTACTTGGGTTAAGGTCGCTTGTTGAACATGTACTAAGGCTTGAAAAGCGTTCATAATTCCCCAAACGGTACCGAATAAACCTATATAAGGGCTGGTTGAACCCACTGTGGCTAAAAATGGTAACGATTTATCTAATTCGTCCAATTCTTTTGTTAATTCAATTCGCATTGCCCGTTGAGCGCTGTCAATCAAGACCGAAGCCGCAACATCGCCTTGTTGCCGCATCATGGAAAATTCTTTATAGCCACGCAAAAAAATCTTTTCAAGCCCTTTAGGTTTGTATCTATCGGCTGATAATTTTTTATATAGCTCCATTAAGCTGTCATCACCAAAGAATTTTTTTTCAAATTTTTTGGTAAACAGTAACACCAGTTTCAGCTCCAGTCCTTTTGCAAAAATAAACATCCATGAAATAACGGAACTAATCAATAAAATTAATATAACAACTTGTACCACCAAGCTGGCTTCTAAAACTAAGTTTAAGATGGATAAATCAATATTCATAAGTTATTTTTTTTAGAGTTATCAAAATAAACAGATAGGCTGATTAATTTAAGCCTAGACGATTATTTAAATTGTGCTAATAAAGTTAGGGGAATGGCTTTAGGCCTTAGAGTCTCTGCATTAAGACACGCAATGGTGACCGTTGCCTTGCATAATTTTTGACTCTCTCGGCAGATATTTTGTGTAAAAATCAGACTGGCTTTTTTTAATTGGCTGATCTCAGATTGAACCACAATAAGGTCGTTAAAACGAGCAGGACTTATATAATCCACCGTCACTGAACGCACGACAAAAAGACTATTTTGTTCGCGAATTACAATATCTTGCTCCACACCTTTTGCGCGTAACATTTCCGTACGAGCACGTTCAAAAAATTTTAAATAATTAGCATAATACACCACACCAGCAACATCAGTATCTTCATAATAAACCCGAATAGGCCAATCAAAGGTAGGCATGTATTATTCGCCCACCAACTGTTCTAAAATTTCATGGCTAATATCGGCATTAGAATACACATCTTGTACATCGTCTAATTCTTCTAATCGATCAATCAGGCGTAACATCTTTTCAGCAGTAGATAGGTCTAATTCGGTGTTATTTTCAGCTTGTCTCGTCACCTCTGCGTGCTCAGGCGTAAAACCTGACGCTATCATTGCTTCTTTTACATGAATATAATCTTCTGAGGTGGTCATCAGATCAACCGAGCCATCATCATGAGTGATAATATCATCGGCACCTGCTTCCATCGCAGCTTCCATAATCGCATCTTCATCAATTTTATCACTGTAACTAATAATGCCAACTTTATTAAACATATACGCCACCGAGCCATCCGTTCCCAGATTACCGCCTGCTTTTGAAAAAGCATGACGAACTTCAGCAACGGTACGATTACGATTATCGGTAAGACAATCCACCATTACCGCAATACCACCAGGACCATAGCCTTCATAAAGCACCTCTTCATAATTAACCCCTTCCAAAGCCCCTGTTGCTTTTTTGATGGTGTTTTCAATGGTGTCACGCTTCATATTTGCGCCCAATGCTTTATCTATTGCCGCGCGCAAACTGGGATTATTAACAGGATCACCGCCCGCTTTTGCCGCCACGGAAATTTCACGAATAATTTTGGTAAAAATTTTACCGCGCTTCGCATCTTGTGCGCCTTTACGATGTTTAATATTCGCCCATTTACTATGTCCTGCCATGATCTATCTCCATTGATAATAAGGGGTTAAAAATAGGCCATATAGCCGAATTTAAAAATAATAACAATTTTAACATGCTAAATTTAAACACAGACAGACATTTTTTGTAAATGATTCAACCGTTTTGTGGTTCTATGATAAGGTAAAAGATTAAGAAAATTAATCAACCTTGAAAAATACTCTCAACTTATGATTGCCGATTTTCATTTTATTAGGCCTTATTGGCTGCTCGCATTAATCCCTTGTATTCTATTGATTATACTGTCATTTAAGCGCAGAAAATCCTATGGAAATTGGGCAGATGTCTGCGATGAAGCATTGTTACCCTATATATTGGAACAAAATGCCAGCGCTCAAAAAAAAGGTCTCCTTATCAGCACGTCCATCGCCGCTGTTTTAGTGATTTTAGCACTCGGCGGTCCTACATGGGAGCGCTTGCCGACACCTGTCTTTCGTAATGATTCAGGACTGGTTATCGCCTTAGACTTATCACGCTCTATGCTCGCCAGCGACATTAAACCCAGCCGCTTAATTCGTGCTCGTTATAAAATAATTGATATTTTAAAACAACG
>JAGLBU010000176.1 GCA_023146575.1 Methylococcales bacterium | reverse complement strand
ACCATTGAGGGGCAACTCAGCGCTTTAACCCCAGACATAATCCCCAGTTCAGGCTCAAACACGGTGTTGGCCTTAGAACAATCCATCGCCTTACTCAAGCAAGCGGGCTTACCAAAAGGTCATATCTTATTAATCACCGACGAAATCACACTTGCAGACAGTACTGCCTTTCTTCAAGATAAAAACCAGTACCACGTTTCTGTACTCGCGGTCGGTACTGAAAATGGCGCGCCGATTAAACTTCCAAATGGTGGCTTTTTAAAAGACTCAAAAGGGAATATTGTCATTCCTAAACTGGCATTTTCGGATTTAGCCGCGCTTGCCACCGCTGGCAATGGCATCTTTTTAAAAATGTCTGATGATGACCGTGATGTTAAAATTTTACTCAAGAACATAAGTGCTTCGGTACAAAATTTTAATGACAATTCAA
Organism: Methylococcales bacterium; assembly: GCA_023146575.1. Classification (GTDB taxonomy): domain Bacteria; phylum Pseudomonadota; class Gammaproteobacteria; order Methylococcales; family Methylomonadaceae; genus WTBX01. The sequence continues at coordinate 3,338 of JAGLBU010000176.1, read as the reverse complement.
AAGACAATACGCACTTATTAGATCAATGGGACGATAAAGGCGCATGGCTATTATTATTAGTATTACCCTTAGTCGCGGCAAATTTTAGGCGTGGACTGTTTACCATTGTTTTTTTATTACTCATTCCCTTACCAAAAAATAGCTATGCTGTTGAGTGGCAAGATTTATGGGAAACAAAAAACCAACAAGCACAAAAACTCTATCAACAAAAAGATTTTTCAAACGCCGCCAAAACCTTTACAGACCCCAATTGGAAAGCTGCTGCCCATTATAAAGCGGGTGAATACGATCAAGCTATTAATGCCTTAAAAAATGAAAAAACCGCGGATAGTTTTTACAATCAAGGTAATGCACTGGCGAAAAAAGGGCAGTTAGAACAAGCCTTAAATCGCTATCAGCAAGCCCTTGCACTAAAAAAAGAAGATCAAGATATCCTACATAATAAAAACTTAGTCGAAAAAGCCTTAGAAAAACAACAAAAAGAAAAACAGCAACAACAGAAAAAAAACGGTTCAGAATCCAAAAAGGATGATAACTCACCGTCTAAAAAGGGGGATAAATCACAACCGTCTGATAACACTAATTCAAAAGAGCAGGCTTCAGAACCACAAAAAAATAAAGAACCCAATCCAGAGTCTGAAAAAGATAAAAATAAAGAAGCAAAAGCTCAAAAGCTCTCACAAAAAAAACCGTCTGAAAAACAACCTCAAAAACAAAAGTCTGACTACAAACTAGACGAAAATGAACAAGCAACACAGCAATGGCTAAATCGTATTCCCGATGACCCTTCAGGTTTATTACGGCGTAAATTTGAATATCAATATAAGCTTCGTCAACGTAATAGCGAAGACAATGAAAAATCGTGGTAAATAAACACCGTTTTGATGACGCTGAACGTCGTGGGGTTTATCGCGCCATTGCCGAACGCCGTGATATGCGCCATTTTTTACCCGACCCTATTGATGAAAAAGTTTTAGCACGTTTATTAAGCGCCGCCCATCAGGCAGGCAGTGTTGGTTTAATGCAACCGTGGCGATTTATTCGAATTACCGACAAAAAACTTAAAATACAAATTCATCAATTAGTCGAACAAGAACGCCGTGAAACCGCCCAAGCCTTGGGTGAGCGTGAAGATGAATTTATGTGTTTAAAAGTAGAAGGGATTCTTGAATGTGCGGAATTATTAGTGGTCGCTCTGCCTGATAAACGTGAAAAGCATATTTTTGGGCGTAGAACCTTACCTGAAATGGACATTGCCTCCACTGCGTGTGCCATTCAAAACTTATGGCTAGCTGCGCGGGCAGAAGGGTTAGGCATGGGTTGGGTATCCTTATTTGAACCAAAAGCTTTAGCAAAATTATTAAAAATGCCCCCACACAGTCGTGCCATTGCTATTTTATGCTTGGGTCATGTTGAAAAATTTTATAAAAAACCGTTATTAGAATTAGAAAACTGGGCCTCTGCACAGCCTTTAGCTGAGGTTGTTTTTGAAAATCATTGGCAAAATACTCCCTTAAAAAAATCATCATGACCCTATCCGCGAACACCTCTGAATTTAAACTCTCCAAGGCCTTATCTTTTATTTGGTTGTTACGGGCGGATATTCGAGGCGATAATAAACTTGATGATATTGAGGCACAAAAAGATTTTTTAATTTGGTGGCTACAACACGGCGAAACGGAATACCCACATATCGAACCGTTAAATGACACGTTAAAGTTAGTGCTATTTGAGCCTTTAAGTAATTACCCTCAACACGGTTTTTTTGGTGTCAGTCGTTTGTTGCGCTACCTTTATTCTATTCGTATTGATTTACGAAAACGCTTTAAACTGGATAATAAAGCCGATGTTATCGCCTTTAACCAATGGTTTTATTTATACGGCTTGAAAGCACATAACCTGTTCCAGCTTCTCAACCCTCAAACACTGCGTCACCTCAATCAACCCTTAGTCGAATTTTGGTCAGAAAATCCTACCTCAAAAAATCTACCTTTATTATCACCCTTACTTTTTTTTACCTTTGACATCGACCCAAACCTGAAACAACTTTTCAATTTAGACTCAACGGAGGGTCGTGAAAAATTTTTAACGTGGTTTTTTCTCAACGGCGTTGATATGTTAACGCTTCAACCATTATTGCATGATGATTGGATTGATTGGTTAAATGAGCCTGTCACAATTGAGACAACCAATGTTACCGTGCCACGATTATCGTATTTAGCATGGAAATCGCGTGATGATCTTCAACAAAACATTGATATTAAAACCCTTGAAGGTCGAAAAGTTTTAGCAGCTTGGATGAAACCTACTCTCAATCAGCAAGCGTCTTGTCAATGGCTAAAACACAAGATAGCACAGCAACAAAAACAACATGGTGTTAATTTAATCGGCTTTGCCTTTGGAGAATTAGGCATTGGCGAAGATGTCCGTATGGCAGCCTCCGCCTGTGATGCGGTAGGGATTCCTTATAAAGTCGTTAATATTACCGCTGGGAGTTTAGTACGTGAAAACGATAAAATTCTTGAAAAGGCGATCATTAAAAATAACGAGGAACTCCCTTATGACGTTAATATTTTTTGTTTAACAGGTTTTGATAATGTCCGCGTTTATTTGGAACACGGTGCGCCCCTTTTTTATCAGCGTTATAACATTGGCTGGTGGCCGTGGGAATTACCTGTGTGGCCAAGGCAATGGATGAGCGCCTTTGATGTGGTTGATGAAGTGTGGGCAGCGGCAAGTTACACCCAGACCATGTATCAAAAAGCCACTGATAAACCAGTGACGCTGATGCCATTACCCGTCAGTGTTGATCGAAAAATAACCGTTTCCAGAATTCAAATGGGCTTACCTGAAAACCAATTTTTATTTTTATACGTGTTTGATTTTAATTCTTATTTAGAACGTAAAAATCCGCAAGCTGCAATTAATGCTTTTTTAAAAGCCTTTCCAAATAATACCAACGTTGGTTTGGTGTTAAAAACCATGAACAGTGATGCTGAAAACCCCCAATGGCAAGCCTTTAAAACCCTTTGTGCAAATGATTCTCGTATTATTTTATTAGAAAAAACCTTAGACCGAGGCGAAGTATTAGGCTTAATTGATTGTTGTGATGTTTATTTATCCCTACATCGTGCAGAAGGTTTTGGACGAACACCCGCAGAAGCGATGCTCTTTGGAAAGCCTGTGATTGCCACCGATTTTTCTGGCACTGCTGATTTTATTACCCCACAAACTGCCTTGCCCGTTCGATGGACAAAGAAAAAAGTCAACGTAGGCGAATATCCTTTTATTATTGATGAAGATGAGGCTTATTGGGCAGAAATAGATATTAATCATGC
>JAGLBU010000175.1 GCA_023146575.1 Methylococcales bacterium | reverse complement strand
TAATCAAAGGGGTCGGGTTAACTTGATATAACAAAAGCAAGTGCTGGTTATTTTTCGTTCCTTGTATGTGGCTCTGCTAGAATTCCCTTTTTAACATATTTATGAAAAGATAAATATTGCCAATCAGAAACTCGTTTAACTATATGAACATAAAAATCAACTATAAGGGATAACATGGCAGCAAAAGACTTTTTTCACGATGTTGTTAAACACGCCCTCATTAAAGACAACTGGACAATCACCAATGACCCTTTATATATTCGTGTAGAAGCCATACAAATGTATATTGACTTAGGCGCGGAAAAATTAATTAGTCATTAAAAGATAATCAAAAAATAGCGGTTGAAATAAAAAGCTTTCTCCAAAACTCAACTTTAACCGAGTTCTATCAAGCATTAGGTCAATTCCTAAGCTACAAACAAGCTTTAAAGATAGAAGAGCCTGACAGAGAACTCTATTTAGCCGTCCCCACAAGCATTTATAATGGTTTTTTCCAACAACTCGTGGTACAAAAAATAACCCAAACCTATCAATTAAAAATCTTAGTTTACAACCCAAAAACCGAGGAACTGGACAGATGGATACCTTAGACGATTATCGCCATAAAATAAAAGTATTACTAGAAAGCTTCAATCTCCCCAAAGATGAGATAGAAAGCCAAATCATCACTGATACCGAACACGACCATTACCAAATCACACAGGTAGGCTGGAAAAATGAACGGCGCATCTATGGCTGTGTCTTACATATCGATATTAAAGATGGCAAAATTTGGATACAACACAATGGCACGGAACTAGATATTGCCGATAAACTTGTAAAAATGAGTATCCCTAAAAATCACATAGTTATCGGTTTTCAATCGCCTTTTATGAGGCAATATACTGAATTTGCAGTGGCATAAAATTGTCTCTCCCATATATCACACCCCTATATGGTGGATTCGCTGATAGACAAGTAGAGTGGGTAACATCCACTTTGCGCCTAAAGTATTTCCTCGTTCCCAAGCTCCCGTAAAGTGTGCCAGAAACCGCACGCCCAAGTAAAGGAATGTTAGTTTGGTGCATTCTAAGTCTAACGTTAATGATAGCCTGCTCTATTGCTTATTTGCTGTTATAAGTCCTATTTAAATAATGCGCTAACCCTGTAAAAATAACTATTCCTGTGGCATCACTGAGCAAATCGTATAAATCAAAAGTACGCTTTGGTATAAAAAATTGACTTGCCTCTTCAAGAATCACAAAAACGGAAACAATCACCGTTCCGCTATAAAAATTAAGGGAAATGAGCCTAAATGAATGGTATTTAAAACCAACATTTACGATAAGAGTTAATACGCCAAATAAGCCGATATGCCCCAGCTTATCCCCGTATGGAATAGTCTTGATAAAGTCGAAAAAAATCGAACTTCCCCCCGTATTAGCCATATAAATGACCCATACAATAAAACTAAAAAAAGCGATTGCCGCGAGTAATGCTAATTTATACATAAGTTACCGTAGTTTCATAATCTACCCATAATAGTAGCATTGTATGCTTTATCTTTTGTTGCTGTTTTAAGGGAAGTAAAGAGCCCTTCTTTTAAATATAATTGCATTTGATTATCATTTGCGCTATTCTTCGTACTTTGCGTCGTTAAGTATTTAATACTATTCTAAGATTGTATGAAAAATAATGTCATAACCTCGGCCTCTTATGGGTTGTTGATTATTGGGGGAATGAGTCTGCCTTTGACTTGTGTTGCTGAGAAAGCGCCTAGCACAGCGGAATTATGGAGATTAGTCCAGAAACAACAAAGCCAAATTGAGCAACAAAACCTGCAAATTGAACAGCAGAATAAAACCATTAGCACGATGAAATCGGATATTGATACTCAAATATCCGCCTCAAAAGAAGCAATTCTCACAAAAAATGATGCCTTATGGCTGGATATTGAAAAGAAGACTAAAAAGGAAAAAGAAAGTCCTTTTTCATTTAAAGGTTATGCCGTCGCTAATTATTTTAATTATGACTGGGATACGCACCCTGATAAACGCCATGAGGCTGATCTTGAGCGTTTTGTTATAGGCGCTAAATATAAATTTAACGATCAATGGTCATTACATGCCGAAGTCGAATATGAACACGGTGGTACAGGTTCTACGATGGAATTTGATGTCTTTGAAGAATTTGGTGAGTTTGAACAAGAAGTTGAGAAAGGCGGCGAAATTGTTTTAGAAGAATTATTTGTACAATTTGATTATAAGCCTTGGCTTTCGGTACGGATGGGGGAAATTCCTGTCCCGATTGGGTTGATTAATAAACGCCATCGTCCTAGTCAATATTACACCACTGAACGTTCTGAAGGGGAATCAGCCATGATTCCTGTCGCGTGGCATGAATTAGGAATTGAGTTACGCGGAAAATATAAAGGCTTTTTCTATCGCGGCCAAGTCATTACAGGCTTGGACTCAACAGGGTTTAGTTCTGCAAACTGGGTAAAACGGGGATTTCAAAAACGTTTTGAACGTAAAAATGCGGATAATCTCGCTTTTGTTGCCAGCTTAGATTATGACTTTTCAAGTTTGAATGTTGATTTTTTGAAAGGGCTTGAAGTAGGTAGCTCTTTTTATTGGGGCAATACTTCAAATAATCGTCCCAAACCTGATTTAAAGGAAGAGGCGGAAGTCACAATTGTCGGCTTTCATGG
>JAGLBU010000174.1 GCA_023146575.1 Methylococcales bacterium | reverse complement strand
AAAGTTCAATTTGCATGGCGTGATACTCGTAGCCCATGGGAGCAAGCCGAGTCCTTTTTATTTGGCCCTGTTGATACGAAAGGTTTAGACCCTGCACTTGATAGCTGGCCTGTAAATCGTACCGATTTAGATGCCGTATTAAATACCAGTAATAAATTAGATGTGCCTTTTGTGAGTGGCTTAAACGATACTTTGCATGGTTTTCATACCATTGAATATTTAATTTTTGGAGAAGCCAATAATAAAACTGCCGCGACCATGACAGCGCGTGAAGTTGAATATTTAGTCTCCGTCACCTCTTTATTACACACACATGTCGATGCCTTAGCCAATGCTTGGCAGACATCAGGGGGCAATTTTGTCACCGAATTTGGCAACGCTGGTAAAGGCAGTAAAACCTATCCGAGTGAAGTCTCCGCTTTACAAGAATTAGTCAATGGCATGATTGGTATTGTCGATGAAGTTGCCAATGGCAAAATTGCCGACCCTTTTTCTCAAACCAATACCGAGTTAGTCGAATCACAATTTAGTTTTAATTCATTGTTGGATTTTGAAAACAATATTCGTGGGGTTGAAAATATTTATCTAGGACGTTATTTACAAAAAGATGGCGCAGGTCTTAACGATTTAGTTCGTCGTAATAATGCTGAATTAGATACCGAAATTCGCCAAAAATTTGATGCGGCAATTGATGCCATTCAAGCGATTCCGTTTCCTTTTAGGGATTCTATTTCAAACGCACAAGGCAGAACTTTAATTGCGACCGCACAAGCTAAAGTTTCTGAATTACAAACTGTTTTAGAATCTAAATTATTACCCAATTTAACCTCCTTTAAATAAAATGTTATGGGGGCAGGCTTTTTATGTCTGCCCTTTCTGCACATAAAATTATGAAAAATCAACTCGTCCTCCGCTCCAGCCTATGCTCATTAATGACTATAGGCTTTTTTTTTCCACATCTCGCTTACTCAGCCCCTAAACCGCCTGATATTAATATCTCGCGTGTTGGACAACAAATTATTGTTAATTTTGATCCCTCCAAAGATGCCACAGGTTATAGGCTCTATTACTCAAAATTTCCGACACTTAAACGTATTGAATCCATTGATTTAGGCAATAAAACCCAGTATAAAGTCACGCTGAATGAAAAAGACTATTATGCGGCGGCGGTGACCTCCTATAACCTTGATGGTGAAAGTGCCTATTCCAATATTGAGTTTGCCTCCTTAAATGCAGATCTTTTAGGCGGTGCGACCACTATTTTTGATGAATCCTCCCATGCGTTTTCATCACCCGCCCCTAATTTGCCCGAAAAAGAATTAGATGTTCATTTGGCAGGCGATGCAGAATTTGAACAGACCTTTGTAACCTCACCCGCGACGATTAACCCAGGGCTTGGGCCTTTATTTAATAATACCTCGTGTGAAGCGTGTCATCCAAAAGATGGCAGAGGTGCGCCCCCTGAAGAAGGCGGTGAATTTGATTCTATGTTTCTACGTATTAGTATTCCAGGAAAAGATACTAAAAATTGTGGTGCGCCAAACCCTGTTCCAGATTTTGGAACACAGTTATTTCAACGGGCAACGTTTGGAGTTACGCCACAAGCAAAAGTCATCGTACATTATAAGGAAGAAACCCGAAAATTTGCCGATGGTGAAATCTATAAACTCCGAACACCGAGTTATGATGTCACGCCTTTTAAACCCTTTCCAAACGATATTATGTTTTCAGCACGGGTTGCGCCCCCTGTTTTTGGACGTGGTTTGATGGATGCCATTCCTGAGGCAACCATTTTGGCATTAGCCGATGAAAATGACCGCGATGGTGATGGTATTTCAGGAAAAGCCAATTATGTTTGCCATCCTGTGACCAAGAAAAGAGTGATTGGACGCATGGGACTTAAAGCCAATAATGCCGACAGTTTTGCTCAAAATGCAGGGGCTTTTCATGGTGATATTGGGATTACCTCACCTGTGTTTCCGATTGACTCAGCGGCAAATTTTCCACAAGCCGATGGTAAAAAAGACGACCCAGAAATAACACAAGAAAGACTGGATGATGTGACCTTTTATGTGCAAACATTGGCCGTCCCTGCTCGACGTAATATAGGAAAAGCAGGGGTTAAAAAAGGGCAAATTTTATTTGGGCTGGC
>JAGLBU010000173.1 GCA_023146575.1 Methylococcales bacterium | reverse complement strand
CATGATATGGGCGATGATTTAGCCGATAATCGACCTGATCATTTAGCCGATGGCAAAGAATGGCGCACACCACCGTTGTGGGGAATTGGACTGACACAAACCGTGCATAATCACACCTTCTTTTTACACGATGGGCGCGCGCGTAATTTAATCGAAGCGATTATGTGGCATGATGGTGAAGGCAAAAAATCCAAAGATTATGTCAATGCGCTCAGCAAAGAACAGCGTGACCATTTAGTTGATTTCTTAAACTCACTCTAACCTTTACAGTAGGAGGGTTCATAGCCCTTCTATTAAACACAACGTTATAAAATTATGGATACTTTTTTACCTGCAACGATTATGGCCTTTCGAGAAGGCTTGGAAGGCTTTTTAATTGTCACCTTATTATTAAAATTCCTCACCGAAACGAATAATCAACCGCTTAAAAAACAGGTTTGGTTGGGCGTTTTAGGCGGAATCCTAACCTCGCTTTTATTTGGCGGCATTTTAATGGGAATTTCCTCATACATTGGCGGTTTAAAAACCACTGCTAAATTATGGGAAAGCGTTGCAGGGCTGATTGCGGTTATTTTTGTCACCACCTTTGTTGTCTGGATGATTAATCATGGCAGTCAAATAAAAGCCCATATTGAACAAAGTGTTCAGCAAAAAATGACCCCCATCGGTGTGATGCTCCTAACCTTGTTTATGATTGCCAGAGAAGGCACTGAAATTGCGATTTTTTCTTTTGCAGGGAAATATTCATTACTACCCATTGTGGTAGGACTATCATTATCCATTGCTTTGGTAATATTAATTAATTACTCCTTAATCCGCGTTAATCTTAAAACCATTTTCATCCTCACCTTAGGCTATCTTATTATTCAAGCAGGGTATTTATTTGGCTACAGTCTTCATGAAGGCTTATCAGCTGCCAAAAGTTTAAACTGGCTCGCAAGCGATCATTTTGTGTTCAATAAAGCCTTTAATCTGTCTAAAACCCTTTTAAATCATAAAACAGGCTGGTTAGGAATGCCGTTAAATGTCACCCTTGGCTGGTATTCAAAACCCGAATGGATTCAATTAGTATTACAATACAGCTACACCTTTTTATTATTTAACTATTGGTTTAAACGCCAATCGTCCTCTTAACCACCACAGAGAAAAAAATGCTCAGTACTCGTATTACCGATTTATTAAACCAACAAATTAATCTTGAATTTTATTCATCAAACCTATATTTACAAATGCGCGCATGGTGTGATTCCAATAGCCTAGAAGGTTGTGCCAAATTTTTAGAACAGCATTCAGAAGAAGAAATGCAACACATGCACCGCTTATTTAATTATGTTAATGAAGCAGGTTCAATGCCGATGATCGGCACAATTCAAGAACCTAAAACTGACTACAAAGACATTCAAGAAATTTTTGAATTAACCTATCAACATGAACGCATAATCACCAAAGAAATTAATAAGCTAGTCAATGCCGCCAGCAAAGAAGGTGATTTTTCGACGGTTAATTTTTTACAGTGGTATGTTTCTGAACAACACGAAGAAGAGCATTTATTTAAATCCATCACCGATAAAATCAACATGATTGGCATGGATGGTAAAGGCTTATATTTTATTGATAAAGAAATTGGTGCAATGGCTGAAAAACGTGATGCTCAATAAATAATTTCGCACCCTAAAATGAATAATATTGATTATTTTATGTTAGCGCGGGTATTCCATGTCATTGCTGTCGTCACATGGATTGGTGGCGTGGCATTTGTGACCACGGTTTTAATTCCCTCACTTAAAAATATGAGGGATGAAAACCACAAATTAGATTTGTTCGAGCAACTTGAAGGACAATTTGGGGTTCAAGCAAAGGTAGCGACCTTAGTCACAGGGATTTCTGGCATCTACATGCTGGCGTTTATGGATGCTTGGGATCGCTATCTGCACATTCAGTATTGGTGGTTGCATTTAATGACCTTTATCTGGGCGATTTTCACACTGGTACTTTTTGTGCTTGAACCGTGGTTTCTACATCGCTGGTTTAAAGAGCAAACCCTTAAAAACAGTGAAAAAGCATTTGAATTACTGCATAAAATGCACATCATTTTATTAAGCTTAAGTTTACTTGCCATCTTTGGCGCAGTCGCTGGCGCTCATGGTTTTCAGTTTTAAACAAATGGAATAAATACCAACCTAGCCTATTTTCCTATAATGTCTATCACAACTTATGCTTTAATGCCTCAACCAACTCTTTAACCCATATTTTTATTTATGCCAGAAACATCAATTTCTGATAATTTATCCGCCGAAGCCATATTAGACCCAGCAATACAATTCCTTCCCTCACCATCCTTAAAAAATCCCTCTAACGCTCTTTTTTTAACAGGCGCAAGTGGTTTTTTAGGCGGTTATTTACTCGCAGAATTACTGAATAAAACCTCTGCTCAACTGTATTGTTTAGTCAGAGCAGATAATATTGCAGCCGCTCAAAAACGATTACAACAAAATTTAGTGAATTACGGGCTGTGGAAGGACGAATGGCAACAACGTATTATCACGGTTGTGGGCGATTTATCGAAACCCTTATTAAATTTATCGAAAGCCGATTTTGAACAACTTGCGGATACGATTGATGTTATTTATCACAATGGCGCACATATCAATGCTTTTCATAGTTATAAACGCTTAAAAGCCAGTAATGTTTTAGGGACTCAGGAAGTTTTACGTTTGGCAGGATTAAAAAGAACCAAACCTGTGCATTTTGTGTCAAGTATGGCGGTGTTTTTTAGTCAGTCTTCGTTACAATCATCCTTGATTAAAGAAACCGATGATCCTATCGCAGATGGTACTTTAAAAGGCGGTTATAAACAAAGTAAATGGGTAGCAGAGGCATTGATTCGAGTGGCGCAACAACGAGGATTACCCGCGTGTATTTATCGCCCCGTGCGAATCTTAGGTCATAGTCAAACAGGCATCAATGGCAATATGTCCGATGCGTTATGTAATCTATTGAAAGCATGCATTGAACTGGGAACGTACCCTTTATTAGATGCGCGTATTAATTTAGTCCCCGTTGATTATGTCAGTGAAAGTATTGTTCATTTATCTCAGCAACCTGAGTCATTGGGGAAAGCGTTTCATTTATTTAATCCAAAATCAATTGAATGGAATGATTTATTAACGTTAACTCAGAGCTTAGGGTATTCATTAAAAGCCCTTGAATATGAGCAATGGCAACAACAATTACAAACCGCATTGAATGATAATCCTAAAAATCGTGCTTATACTTTTTTAAGTTTATTTTTTCGTTCTCCCAATGCCTTGATGATGAAAAAACCGCCCTTAGATGCTCTGCAAACCTTAGAGGGGTTACAAAATTCGACGATTTCATGCCCACTTGTTGATCAAAAATTATTAACGGCTTATTTTAATTATTTTAAAGAAATTAATTTTTTAGCAAAAACCGAATGATTTAATACTACCTTTAAGTAAGCACTCTCATTCAATCTCATAAGGTAGGCGTTATGACTCCATTTTTAAGCGAAATTATTATCTATCC
>JAGLBU010000172.1 GCA_023146575.1 Methylococcales bacterium | reverse complement strand
ACCCAGATGAAGGGGAATGCGTTCATTTTATCCGCCCCTGATATGAACGATATTCGCTTATCATTACAAGCAAGTGAAACAGGCCAACAGGTAATGACGCATATTTGGAAAGATGAGTGTTTAGCCTATTGTGTGTCCGATGAAATGGACCAATGGTTTAGTGATTTTTTAGGCCGAACATGTCGCTTGGTTTATCAGCCACAATCGGTCACACGGTTGGTTGATGCCAATTATGCCACTCCTACTGATAAAGTTAATTTTAGTGATGGCTTCCCTTTTCTAATTGTTTCCGAAGCCTCTTTATCTGCATTAAATACTACCATGGGGTTAACCTTATCAATGGATCGTTTTCGTCCTAATTTGGTGATTGCAGGTTGCGAACCCTATGCCGAAGATATGTGGCGAAAAATTTGTATTGGGGAACTTGATTTTAGATTACCAAAACCCTGCTCACGCTGTTCTGTACCTGCTATTAATCCTAAAACGGCTGAAATAACGAAAGAACCGTTAACCACCTTAAGCCGATTGCGAAAAGTAGGGCATAAAGTCTATTTTGGGCAAAATGCCTTACACGATGAAACGGGTTTTTTAGCGGTTAATGATGCGGTCTCTATCGTAGAAATGGGTAAAATGCAGCCGCCTTTAGATGAGTAGAGCTCTATCCTTTATTCTTTTCAGTTGCTTATTATTTCCAAATTCATCTATAAAAAAATCAATGCCCAAGCAAGAAAAACAAGATGTAAGAGCGTTTCAACATGGCGTTGATTTTATTAAACACCCTAATGGACATTATATTTTAATTTGGGCAAGCTCAGGAGATCCCCCTGTCGGTGAAGATAAAGACGGCGAGTGGTCGCATAATGTGTATTATTCAATGATTCATCCTGCTGCGCCAAAAATAAACCCTATTCCGTTGATTTCAGTTTCAGGCGCGCAAGAACCTGTTAGTTCAGCCATCTCTCAAGACGGTCATATTATGCTTACGATGGAGGATTCTTACCAAGCAAAGCATAATTTAATGCAAAGTTATGCGGTTTATGACAGCAATATGAAACCCGTAAAAGCCTATCAAAATGTAGTTTTTGATGGGGGGCATTCTGGGCATGTTGCTGCTATCGGAAATAATTTTGCAGTTTTTTATTCGGATGAATGGGTTGATGGTGGAGGTGTCGATGATTTAGGCTCAGGGGATGATGTCTTATTAAAGTCATACGACTCTAAAGGCCATTTTTTATCTCAAAAAAAGGTGGCAGTAGGAAATAAAAGCCGTGATTGGTGGCCAATGATTGCAGGTTCTGATACAACCGCTTTATTGTTATGGCAACGATTTGTAAAGAATAAAACCCATTCACAATTAATTTATCGAGTATTGGATGTTAAAAAAAACAAGTGGGTAAGTGCTGAGATTAAATTAATTAAGCAATTAACTTATTACACCTATGACGTTCAATACCTTGCTGATTTAAAACGTTTTATGATCAGTGGGACAGATGATAAGGGAAAAGGATTCATCTTTTTATTATCACGAAAAGGTAAAATTATCGCAGAAAAAAAATCCTTACCCGCCTTTGTACGAGAAGCACAACCTGCAATTTCAACGCTTGAAAATAAACAGCTTAAAGTAGTTTTTCCCACCTCACCCACAGGTCTAATAGTATTGAATGTTAGTGCTAAAACGATCACGGTAAAAAACAATATTCCCTTAAATTATTCATGGTCATACAGTGGTACGGATGGTATTTTTTTAGATCAATCAGAGGTTTATTTTGTCTCTTTATCAGTCAAGGGTTTGCGAGAATTTCGGATAAATATTGATAGGTAAGTACTATTATTTAGCGTAAAATGCCTTTTTAAATTTTACTTTAGTGTCCTCATCATGACTCCTCGTACCGCACAGATCACCCGTGATACGTTAGAAACCAAAATAAAAATTTCCCTTAATGTAGACGGCTCAGGAAAAGCTGACTTTAGCACAGGCGTGCCTTTTTTAAATCACATGCTTGAGCAAATTTCACGTCATGGTTTAATTGATCTTAAAATTGAGTGCCAAGGTGATTTAGAAATTGATGCCCACCATACGGTCGAAGATATTGGCATTACCTTGGGGCAAGCTTTTTCCAAAGCATTAGGTGATAAAAAAGGGCTGTATCGTTATGGTCATGCCTATGTGCCGCTGGATGAATCACTGTCACGGGTGGTGGTGGATTTTTCAGGACGAGCGGGTTTATATTATGAGGTTGATTTTCCACGGGCGATTATTGGCACGTTTGATGTGGATTTATTTCGAGAATTTTTTCAAGGGTTTGTCAATCACGCGGGGGTTTCGTTGCATATTGATAATCTAAAAGGTCGCAACGCGCATCATATAGCGGAAACCATTTTTAAAGCCTTTGGGCGGGCGGTACGAATGGCTGTCGAGCCAGACCCTAGAATGCAGGGCATGATTCCATCTACAAAAGGGAGTTTATAATGTCAACAGTCGCTGTAATTGATTATGGAATGGGCAATCTTCACTCTATTTCTAAAGCCTTACAACATGTTTCCAAAGAAGAAAATATTATAATCACCCATGATAAAGCAAAAATATTAGCGGCTGATCGGGTGGTTTTTCCTGGTGTGGGTGCGATCGGTGATTGTTTATTAGCGCTTAAGCAATTAGGCTTAGACAAGGTAATTAAAGAGGTTGTCAAACATAAACCCTTACTCGGTATTTGTTTGGGAATGCAGGCATTATTATCCTTTAGCGAGGAAAGTCATGGCGTGGATTGTTTGGATATTTTTGCAGGAAAAGTGGTGCATTTTCCTAAAAATTTAACCGATCATTCAGGAAACGTATTAAAAATTCCACATATGGGTTGGAATCAGGTTAAACAACAACCACATCCACTATGGGAAAATATTGCAGATAATAGTCGTTTTTATTTTGTACACAGTTATTTTGCACAATTAAATACACCAGAAAAATGTATTGCCCGTAGTGAATACGCTCAAAATTTCACCTGTGGTATTGCGAAAAATAATATTTTTGCGG
>JAGLBU010000171.1 GCA_023146575.1 Methylococcales bacterium | reverse complement strand
TCTTGATTGAGTTGTCGGTCTTTTTCAACCTGCTCACGTTTCGCATTTTCCAATGAAGTTTTAGTATCATCGGTGACTGTCACATTATTTTTTCGTTGTGCTTTAACCTGTTTACGCTTATTAGTTTTTACGGTTTTTGCTTTTGTTTTGGAGCTTAAACCCGCTTTTAAAAGTTGTTCTTGTAAAGAAATAGCCACAGCATTGTCGATTTTAAATTAAATGATAATTCTAACAAATTGGAGCATTTGCTTCTAGCGCTTCATTGCAACTAAAAACAAATACTCCTTTTTTATTAAACAATTCCTTGAGAATAGGATTTTTTTATAGGGGTATCCAAACGATTTGCCGCATGAATATAGGCTTTTGCAGACGCTATAACAATATCTACATCCGCGCCTAAGCCATTAACAATACGCCCGCCTTTTTCAAGCCGAATAGTCACTTCGCCTTGAGCGTCCATACCACTGCTAATACTATTGACTGAATACAAAGCTAAGGTAGCCTCTGTTTTCACAATTATTTCAATTGCCTTTAAACTGGCATCAACCATGCCACAACCACTGGCTTGAGAATAGACCTCACGATTATCAACCCTTAAAATAACATGCGCTCGTGGTATTTCACCCGTTTCAGCTTGTACTCGAAGTGAAATTAACACAATTCGCTCTTGGTCGGCATAAGCATGAGCTTGTGAAATTAACGCTTGTAAATCCTCATCAAAAATTTCATGCTTTTTATCGGCTAAATCTTTAAATTGAGAAAAAGCTTCATTTAATTCTTGTACGCTTTGAAATTCAACGCCTAATTTAATCATACGATCTTTAAAAGCACTTCGTCCTGAATGTTTACCTAAAATCATTTTATTTTCAGACCAGCCAACATCTTCAGCTCTCATGATTTCATAGGTTTCACGGTTTTTTAATACGCCATCTTGGTGAATACCCGATTCATGTGCAAACGCATTTGCCCCCACAATGGCTTTATTCGGTTGTACAGGAAAACCTGTGATAGAAGAGACTAACCGAGAACAACTGACAATTTCTGAGGTTTTAATACGTGTTTCACACTCAAAAATATCTTGGCGGGTATGTATTGCCATCACGATTTCTTCTAAAGAAGCATTACCAGCCCGCTCCCCTAAACCATTAATGGTACACTCAACTTGTCTTGCACCATTTTCAATGGCAGATAAAGAATTTGCCACTGCCAAACCTAAATCATTATGACAATGAACTGAAAAAATGGCTTTGTCAGCATTGGGAATCCGTTCCATTAAATGTGAAATGGTGGTGCCAAATTGTTGTGGAAGATTATAGCCCACAGTATCTGGAATATTGACCGTTGTCGCACCCGCTTTTATCACCGCTTCCAAAATTCGACATAAAAAATCTTCATCTGAGCGCCCTGCATCTTCGGGTGAAAACTCAATATCATCGGTATATTTTCGGGCGCGTTTAATCGCTTTTACCGCATATTCGATCACCTCTTCTGGCTGCATTTTTAATTTCATTTGCATGTGAATCGGTGAAGTGGCAATGAAGGTATGAATACGTGAACGGTTTGCAGGTTTAATAGCCTCTCCCGCACGATCAATGTCTTTATTTAACGTACGCGCTAAGGCACAGATGGTTGAGTTTTTAATGGTTTTAGCAACCGCTTGCACGGCTTCAAAATCGCCAACACTGGCAATCGGAAAACCTGCTTCGATGACATCAACATTTAAACGTTCTAAGGCACTGGCAATACGAACTTTTTCGTCCGTCGTCATAGAAGCGCCAGGGCTTTGCTCGCCATCTCGTAAGGTCGTATCAAATATAATTAATTTATCTTTCATGATTTCTCCCGTCATGAAATAGTCTCAACTCTAAAAACAAGTTGATAAAATAAAGGGGGGGGTTAGGGGGTGAAATATGTAAAGTTAATAAGCCCTAACGGGCAGAAACTCTAAAGCAAGCGCACAAAAACCAGCAAGGATTGCTAATGGTTTTAAAGCATCTTGTGCGTTGTCGAAATGAGAATTCATGACAAAAACTATACCCTTTTGTGGTAGCGTACTCAAGTTATTTTACTTTTTTTTTCGAACGTTTTTGCCGCAACATGACTAAGGTAATCACAGGCCCCGAAATGGCGTAGCCTAAAAAGAGTAAAAATAACATCGCGGGCGGTTGTATCATAATGAAGGCTAAACTCAGCATCACCAGAATAGTCGCCATAAAAGGAACACGGCCTTTAAAATCAATTTCTTTAAAACTTGAATAGCGAAAATTACTCACCATTAATAAGCCCGTACTAATGGTTAGAAATAAGGCAATAAATTTTAAGGTTTCAACCTCATAATTATATTCAACACTGACCCATAGAAAACCTGCCAAAATAGCCGCCGCCGCAGGACTTGGTAAGCCTTGAAAATAACGTTTATCCGCGGTTTCAGCTTGGGTATTAAAACGAGCTAATCTGAGCGCTCCACCTGCGGTATGCACAAAAGCACCAAAAAGCCCTAAAGAACCTAAGGTTGAAAATGCCCATAAATACATCACTACACCAGGGGCGACCCCAAATGAAACCATATCGGATAAACTGTCGTATTGCACCCCAAACTCACTTTGAGTATTGGTCATTCTGGCAACACGTCCATCCAAACCATCTAAAATCATTGCCACAAAAATAGCAATTGCCGCAACTTCAAAACGCTCATTAATTGCGGAGGTAATCGCATAAAACCCTGAAAACATGGCTCCTGTGGTAAATAAATTGGGCAATAAATAAATTCCACGATGACGGGGGCGAGCGTGTGATTGTTTCATGATGGTATAAGCTTTTTATGAGGTTTGAAATAGTTTAATATTATCACTGCTATGAAATGTTTTTAATGAAATTTACACCGCCACAAATTTCTGAATCACGGAAATCAAATCATCTGAAACAGTTGGTTTTACAGGATGATTGTCTAAATTACCTTCACTCAGTATTTGCGTTAATAAGTGGATAAGAACTGTTTCATTTTCTGCAATATTAATGCTCGGAAAGGTTGAAAAATATTCAACTGAGGTGAGTTGATGATTATTACGAATTTCTTTTTTATTTAATAATCTGGGCATTAATAATAACGGCTTCCCCAG
>JAGLBU010000170.1 GCA_023146575.1 Methylococcales bacterium | reverse complement strand
ACCGCAGACGTTGCTAAATGGGATTCATCCTCCAAGGTTAAGCACATTTCTCTTATGGCATTTTTTGATAACACAATATCGGCATCTAAATAGATTCGAGGATAAAATATTGCCACCTCATCGCCTAAATTTAATGCGTTCGTTTTTGAGCCTATTTCGGTTTCTAAACAGATAATATCCGCATTAAACGCTCTAACTTTATCGGCCGTTTTATCCTGACAATGATTACACACCACAATAATTTGTAAATCACCGCTAAAATCTTGTTCTTGTAACGCTTTAAGGCATCGAGTAATAATTTTTTCTTCATTATAAGCAGGAATAATAACGCTGGCATGAGCTGTACTCATTATTTTTTGATTCGCACTCACATTTTTGACCGTATATATTGATAGCTTTTTTCAATCAAGAGGGTTAGCTCACCTTTAAAACCTGAATGTATTTGAAAAATAGCGTCTTCCTGTGTTTCTTCACCACCCATGCGTTTTTTAAACTGATAAACATGTGGGTTTTCTTCAGGATTAATACCGCCTAAATCGTACCATTTACAGCCTTGTTGTTTGGATTCTGCAATAACATGCCATTGTAATAAATACGCTGCGCCTAATTTTCGTCCCATATCATTGGTTGCCCCTAAAATATACACCGAGGTATCCCCTTCTATGCTCGACATATGCCCTGAAATAGGTTTTCCATCATGATAAGCAATCGCAATATAAAATTTTTCTTGGGTCGAAGAATCTTCTTGCACCGCTTTAAAAAAGTGATTATCCATGTCCACTTCAATGCCTTTTCGTGATAATAAATCCTTAAAAAGACCTTCAAAGTCAGCAAATAATTTCAGATCATCGCCTGCGACCACCGTAATTTCTTGTCGTTCACTTTTATTTAAAATATTACGCCATTTTTGATGTAATCGTTTACGGATTAACTCAAGCTCGGTCGATAAATCCACCAAAATAGTGGCACAGGTTTTTCCATATTCTTTAAAATCTGACTGCTGATAAACGGAGGCTTCTGCTGGAAAATTTATAGGTAATTTAGGCCGTTTTGAAATTCTAAGCACGTAACCACGGCGGTCAACGTATTCGTCTTGAATTACCTTTAACGTTGCCTTTAATGTTCCCCCAAGATTTCCTTGACCTTGATCGATCATAGCACCGCCGCTGATATAAGCAATTCCGCCTAATTGCAGTGGAATTTTTTTCAGTCGAACATTAAAAAGTGCCACAATATTGGCCTGATGATCCAACACCGCCATGTGTTCTGATTCTGCATTAACTCTTTTTGCGGCATGTTGCCCATACGCCCAATAATGGGTGTAATTATAATCGTTAAATGAAGTTGCCGAGGCTAACCATTCATCTTGCGTTAACCGTCTTAATATATAGGTCATTTATTGCCCCATGCTGGCTTTTAGAGAACGTATCATCTGTCTAAAATAATATAACCATGCGTATGCACCATCGACTGTTAATCGAAACTCCAGCGCCCACACATCCGCTTCCATTAAAAAACGCCCCATTTGTCCTTGTGACTGGTTTCTTGGCAGCATTTTTTCTTCTAAGGTTAGCAGTTGAAACAAGCCATGCGAATGCGCAATATTGGCTATTTCCGCGTTAAAATCGCCATGTGGATAGGCTAAAGCGGTAATGCGTTGCGCGCTAATAGCTTCTAAGATTTTTTTAGATTCTGCTAATTCTTGCACTACTTCATTAGGGTCTAATTGAGTCAATTGAGGGTGCGTATGAGTATGAATTCCAAACGAAATCAACGGGTGTTTTGATAAGGTACTAATTTGCGCCTCGGTCATCAATGATTTTTTTGCATCACTATGACGACTGCCGCGTAACCAATTAGGTTTTTGCCCTAAGTCATCGGTGACCACATAAATTGAGATAGGGAGATTAAGCGCTTCAATGGTTGGAATTACATTTTCAATAATATTTTCAAAGGCATCATCAAAGGTTAAAACCACCGCAGGCTTGCTGGTATTGAGTTGGGTATTATCCAATGACACCACACGCTTCGCAATTAAGTCCATTTGACGGCGAAAAATGATCGCATTTTTTTCAGTCATATCGTGATAACACAATACCAGTCGATGGGTTTTAAATAAGCGTCCACCAAAGCTCAGCGCCCAAAGAATCAGCGAAAAGAAAAGATAAATTAAACGAACCACGATGCCTTTTTGAGAATAAATCATAAATTATGCCTTTTGTATCTGTGGTAAGGGTGGATAAATACCTACTTCGATGAAACCTGCCTTTTTCCATGCATTAATCCCTGATTCATTCCACGTTTCCACGTCTAAATAAACCGAGGTTTCAGTCTCAACTTGAGTATTAATAATGTTCAGTAAAACCGACGGTGCAATCGCTTGACCTCGCCAAACAGGGGCAACCCACGCCGCAAAAAAAACTAAATCTTCTGGGTTAAGCAAAAGATACCACTGTCTTAAACCCTCTATTGAGGTACTCCACCAATAACCCACCACCAAATCTTGTTGGTAAATTACCCAAAAAACCGCTTTTTGATCAAATAATAACAGCATTTCATCAACATATGAAGATTGACTTAAAGCATATAGCTCTTGTTTTGTACTCTCAGGAACCGTGCTTAAGCGCGCGTATTTTTCATAACAAAGCCCTTCTTTTAAAGTGTCTGCTTTATCATTTGGCTGATATTTTAAAACAATATGTTCTTTTTTCATCAATTGGCGTTTAAGTCGGTTTTTAAGAATTTTATAAACCGCCGAGCTTCCTGACTTTTGCAGCACATTCCATAATTTTTTGAGTTTATCCATTATATTTTTTTCTCAATGCCGATAAGATGTTGCAATAAATAACTAAAATTTATAAAGCTACGTTTTAAATATTGAGTTTCACGTTCTTTTTCAGCTCGAAATATTTTATAGAGTACCCCAACACCAATGCGAGATATTTCCCTAAAAATCATTAATAAATTTGCCATGACCGCAACTACAGACCCTTGGGTTTTTTGGAAAAAGATTAACGTCCCCTTGGTCATTAATAAGGTTTTTCGAAAAGAAAGGCTACTGCTACAGCCACCTTCATAATGCATAATGATATTATTAGGCATATAGCGAATTTTTTTACCTGTCTGAAAAATACGCCAGCACCATTCGACTTCTTCACAAAACATAAAAAAATCATCGTCCATACCGCCTACTTCTTCAATTACGATACGAGGCACGAGCATAAAACAGCCAACAACGACTTCAACATCTTGTGCCGTTTCAAGATCAATTTTGTCATAATGAAACCGATCTAAACAGTTCAGTTTTAGCATAAGATTATAAGGGATGAAGGTGTTAATAAAAATCCCAAGTAAAGTTGGAAACCGTAATAAAGACGGTTGATGTTCATGATTATCACCTAAGACTTTACAGCCTAAGGCACCAACATCCGCGTTATTATCCATATAAGCAATCGTCTCATCAATAGCGGCATCAGTGATTTCAGTATCAGGGTTTAGCACTAAAACATAATCGCCCGTTGCAGCATCAAAACCCACATTATTACCTGCGGCAAAGCCTGCATTGATGCCTGTTTCAATTAAATTAACCGATGGAAACTGTTGTTTGATTTTATCAACGGAATCATCACTGGAATCATTATCCACCACAATAATTTCATAATCGCTGACAATGGTTTCTTTTATAATGGATGCAATACAATTGCAAATTAAATCGCCCGCATTAAAATTGACGATGACAATCGAGACCTTCATGTTTCTTTCCTTTCTAAAGACATTTTTACTTTATATTTTTGTATGACGCTTGCTGCCGCCGAGATACTGCCACCTGTAAACAGAAAAAAAGCAATATTCGCTTGTCCAAAATAGGCGGCGGCTAAAAAACTCATGGTATGGGTAAACAACATAACCCCCGATGCCCATTGAAACCAAAGCTCTGATTTTGAATCGGCTTTTCTTTGTGCCTTACCGATGATGGAATACACTCGTACAATAAACCAAATATATAAAATAAAACCGATCACACCACCCCGCATGCCTTCAAGCAAATATTGGTTGGTCATATCTTGTGCGCCAAATGACCAATGTCGTGTTGAATTAATCCCCACCAGCCACCATTCATCAAAATGATTAATTGATTGTTCTATAAGGTTAAAACGATGCCATCCTGTTGAACCACCACTTAAATCAATGCGTGAAATAAGGTGCCAAACAGGGGCTTTCATTACAATATGCAACGATACAATCAAGCCAAATAATAATTTTCGAATCAACCCCATTTTATGACGAACTTTAAACATACCGATTCCAAGCATGGTAAATAATATCACCATGACAGGCGTGCTTGAGGCAGTATTCGCCACAATAATAAAAATACTACTAATGTAAATAAAAAGCCGTGTTTTTGATACCGACTTACCATAATACATTCCTGCAAACCACGGTAATAAAGTTGCCCAAAAAACCCCAGCCATAATCGGGTGTGCAAAAGGCCCTTGACACCGCAACCTGCCATTCCGCACCATCGTATATTCAGGAATCCCTCCGAAAACATAAAACATATTTTTCCCCGAGGTACGTTCGATCAAGAAAAACACTAACACGGGCAGTGAAAAAAGCCCCACCATCATCATGGAACGCTTAATATCCTCACTGGAGCGTAAATAAACGCGTCCTACAAAATAAGCGCCCACCGTATCCAGCATATAGCCTGTACGAGTGATCATACCTCCAGCACCTAATAAAAACCCATAGGCAATAATTCCTAAGCCCATCCACCACAATAAGATCACATCGGGTTTTTGCTGTTTAAACTGTTTTCCTTCGCCTTTTATAAAAATTCGCGCCAATAACACCATGACTAAAATTCGGACAAAACTAAAATCGATTCCTGCAACCACAATCCTTTGCGCCCCAGGAATCATGACCATAAACAGGATAAGCGGATAAATAACCCGTTCTTTACGTTGAGCTAAAATCGCTATAATACATATCACCAAAAGGGCAATTCCAACAGGGTGTGCAACCGTTGCGCCGCCAACCAGCGAGTTATTTTCACTAAATGCTGCCATAAAATCAGCCGATATTCGTGTGTTTTAAAGAAATATCAACGATTATTTTTACATTCCCGATACTTATCTATCAGCTTATTAGGGATTAATGCATAAATTAAAGGTTTGTAATAATAGACATCTAAGGGGTGTAAAAGACAACATTGCCAACCAACCGAAAGCGCCTGCATCCATTGATGACGGTCTTTTAAACTCATCACACTTTCCATACAATGCGGGATAATATGCGTATCGCCACCACGATGTTTAAAAACAGTAGACGGTTTTGCAAAGGTGACTCGAAATAATTCAAAATCTAATCCACGGCGTTCGCAGGCTTTCTCTCGAATAATATTCACGCTTAAATTATTTTTATTCACATCTTGGCGAATGGTTGAATTGTAATTAATTCGATAAGTATAAAGACACGCGCCGAGACACATAATGGGGTGTTTTTCCCCTACCCGTAAAACAAAATCAACCCCTTGACCAATGCGTAAGGATTTATCAAAGCGCATGCCATCAATCAATGATAGTTTATACATGCCTGTTGCATCGTGTGCAGGAATCTTAAACGCATCAATCAAGACTTTACATTCCTTGGCATTTATCTGTGCAAAATTCGGCGCAAATTGTTTATCCCCCAAAATCAAATCATGACGAATATAAACCGCCGCTAATTCTGGGTGTTGTTGCATGCAAGCTAATTGTTGCTCAATACGCTCTGGATAACTACTGTCATCAGCATCTTGAATCACAAAATAATCACCTTTTAAGTGTTCAAAAGCATGATTTAACGCCGCCGCTTTACCTTGATTATCCTGATGCAGTACCCGTATGCGCTGATCCTTAATATCGGCAATCGTTTCTAGACAACCATCCGTACTGCCATCATTAATAATGATAATTTCAAGATTGGTATAGGTTTGCTTGATAATGCTTTCAACCGCTTCGACAAGATAGTTACCCGCATTATAAACAGGCATTAAAACTGAGATTAAAGGCGTTGATGACATGCTATTTTTCCTTGCTAGGTGGGGTGATAGTACGTATGACTCGTGCGGGAATACCACCGACAACGGTATAAGAGGGAACATCTTTGGTGACAACCGCATTCGCGCCAATGACAGCGCGTTTACCGATGGTAACACCTTTTAAAATCGCAACCCCTTCGCCAATCCAGACTTCATCTTCAATTTTCACAGGGGCAATTTTTAAACCACTGTCAATCGGCGAACGTTCAAAATCATCAATTTCATGATCGTGATCTGAAATATAAACTCGTCCTGCAATTAAGACATTTTTACCAATAACAACCGATTCTGCCGCACCACAATGA
>JAGLBU010000017.1 GCA_023146575.1 Methylococcales bacterium | reverse complement strand
CTTGAAAAGCAAGATCATGCACAAGTGAATCGTGATATCTTAGAAGAATTAAGAAACATGAAACAGGCAGACTTAGGTGATAAATTTATTATCACTAAAGGCGATTTAACAGGACAAGAAGGCGGCACCAACGCCTTAAAAGTTGTGGTCGTCGGCGAAGGATTAACGCCTTAATATGAAAAAGAGGCGTAAACATGCTTAATTTACGCCTCTCCTTTTATTTTAATATTTACGCGAGTTGTTGATAACCTGCATTAAAATATAATAACGGTGTATCGGATTCACGACAATTAACCTTCTGTACGTTACCAATAATTACCCAATGCGTTCCAGAAAAAACTTTCTCAGCCACCGTACATTCTAATGATGCTAAAGCGTCTGAAAAAATAGGCATACCTGTTTCACCTTCCTGCCACGCCACATTTGCAAACCGCTCTTCTTGACTCGCGCCGCCCGCAAATTGATTCGATACATTTTCTTGTGCATAACTTAAAAAATTGACCGCAAACGCTTGCCCTTCAAAAATACCCTGCCCCGTATCCGCCTCTTTATTAAGACAAACTAAAATTTGATGCGAATCTAATGACACACTGGTAAATGATGTTACCGTCATCCCTTGTAAACCAAATTTTTTAGTTTTTGTGGTCACAACCGCCACACCACTTGCCCATAACTTCAAAGCCTGTTTAAATTCTTGATTTGTAATTGCCATTATTATTACCTTATCATTTTTAGAGTTAATATCACGCCAGATGCTGGCATCATTAGACACTCTACTGTACTATTTTTGAAAAAGAATTCAATCTTATGCAAAAAAAACCTCCAAAATCAACCGATGTGGTTATTATCGGTGCGGGTCCAGCGGGTACAAGTGCGGCTACCCATTTAGCAAAGGCTGGAATTAATGTCGTTATTTTAGAAAAGGCCCAATTTCCAAGACCACAAGTCGGTGAAAGCTTAATCCCACATTTTTGGAAATTTACCGATGTATTAGGGGTTTCAGAGGCTATTGAAGCCGAAGGGTTTATTGCTAAAGCAGGGGGTATTAGTGTTTGGAATGGAAAAACACGGCAAATTTTATTTTCAGATTTTGGCTACACCCGTGCAGGTTTACATGTCGAACGTGATATTTTTGATCACTTGTTATTAAAACATTCCGAACGCTCAGGCGCTATGGTTTATCAGCAAATTAATGTCCAAAAAGTTGATTTCAGCCAACCAAATAACCTCGGTGTTTATTTTTCCGATCAAGAAAATAAAAAAGGAATCATACGTTGCGCCTATGTGATAGATGCTACTGGGCACCGCTCATTACTCGCACGACAATTTAACACGCGTCATTTAATCAACTCTAAGAAAAATTTTTTAGCACTGTGGGGCTATTTTAAAAATTCACGCTACGCAGGGGCAGATTATAAGAGTCATACGATAGACTCAATTAAAAAAAACCGCCCTGTGACCTTTGTCATGTCTTACAAAGAAGGCTGGTTATGGCATATTATTTTACGAAATACCGCCAGTGTTGGCTTGATTATTCACCCTACACACACCAAAAACTTCAATAAACACCAGCGTGAGATTTTTTTTAAACAACATTGCCAAAGTTTACCCCATTTAAAAGATTTACTCTCAAACGCCCATTTTATTGAGAATTCAATTACCCATCGACCTGATTATTCCTATTATTCTACTCAAATTTGTGCTGAAAACTACTACTCTATTGGTGATGCAGCCGCCTTTATTGACCCTATTTTTTCACATGGAGTGCAAAATGCTTTTTATAATGCTGCCTTAGCAAGCCTTGCGATTAAAGAATCCTTTAAAAACCCCTCAAAACGCCAGCGCTACAGCCAATTATGCGCCAGCCGAATGCAACAGTATTATAATTTTTCCAGAGCCTTATCCTTGGGTGATTTAGGCCACAACTCATTGCACCAAAATTTAGTACGATCTTTAATGAAAACGATGCCCGCACTTGAATTGGAACTAATGTTAGCCGCCGCACACACTACAAATAGGTCTGAAAATTTTAAAAAACTGGCAATGGAGGCGGGTATTTGGAAAAACTTTATCGCTCAATCTCAAGGCGAACAACTCACACAACCGACCCAATTAAATTTTTAACGCATTAACACATCCTTAAAGCAAAATTATTTTGTGATATAATAAGGATTTACGCGCGTAAGTTTTTTAAAAAGGTTGTTGTTTGTGGCAAATATTAATCCTCGTAAGGCTATCATGACGGTTTTCTCTTCTCCTACTTGTGCTATGAGTCACTGTACTCGTTTAGTGCTTCATGAAAAAGGAGTCGTCGCTGATATTGAGTATTTCGACCCGAACGAACCACCTGAAGTATTGTTAAAAATCAACCCTACAGGCACTTCTCCTACTTTAATTGAACGTGATTTGGTCTTGTACGATTCGCGTATTATCATGGAATATTTAGATGAACGATTCCCTCATCCACCGTTACACCAAATGGATCCTGTGTCACGTGCTACCGCTCGAATGTTAATTAAGCGTATTGACCAAGACTGGTATCATTTATTGGATGAAATGCTAAATTCAGGTGAGAAAAAGTCCGCACGCGCTAAGAAAAAATTAAAAGAAAGTTTAACCGCCGCTGCCCCTGTTTTTGGCGCTAATCCTTACTTTATGAATGAAGAATATTCGTTAGTCGATTGCGCCTTAGCCCCTTTATTATGGCGTTTACCAAGTCTTGGCATTGATCTAGGGCTTTTAGGGGCTAGCATTAGCCAATATGCAACCCAAATATTTGCACGGGAAGCCTTTCAAGAGAGCTTAAGCCCCGAAGAAAAAGATATGGCTCGAGTCCCTAAATAAATGACTTCTTTAAAACCCTACCTTGTTCGATCGCTTTATGAATGGATTATCGACAATAACATGACACCCTACATGTTGGTAAATGCCGAACATCCTAGTGCTATTTTGCCCGAA
>JAGLBU010000169.1 GCA_023146575.1 Methylococcales bacterium | reverse complement strand
AAAAATAAAATATAAACAATAAAAACTTTAATTAAAGGCACTGCCCCCAGCCATTTTTCACCGACAACCAGTGCCACTAAAGGCTCGGTAGTAAAAAATAGAAACACCGAAAAAGGTACGGTAATTAAGGCGACAATTGCTGAAAGACGTAATACATTTTGCCGAATACGTTCAGGCTGGTCTTGAATCATTGCAAATGCGGGTACTAACATACGACCCAAAATAGGGCCTATTTTCTCAATAGGATAGCGTGATAGCCGAAATGCCATCGTATAAATACCTAACG
Source organism: Methylococcales bacterium (assembly GCA_023146575.1). Lineage (GTDB taxonomy): Bacteria > Pseudomonadota > Gammaproteobacteria > Methylococcales > Methylomonadaceae > WTBX01. Next base: position 2,365 of record JAGLBU010000169.1, on the reverse strand, counting down.
CTTCAGAACCTAATAACTTACCGACTAATAAATAATCAATATTTTCTGAGAAAAAACGAATGAGGTTATTAGCCGTAACGTGCATTCCAAAACCAAATAGTTCTTTAAATCGAGTAAAGGAAAATTGAAATTTAGGTTTCCATTCAATCCAAAAAAAAGTACCAATTAACGTGACGATTCGAATCGCTAAATTTTGAAAAACCAAGGTCCAAACACCTGCGCCTCGGAATACAAAAAAAATGGCAACCCCTGCTGAAATCACCAAACTAACCAAATTAATAACCGATAGTTTTTGATAATTTAATTCTCGTTGTTCCAGTGCAAACGGCACAAAGGTATACGCCCCAATTAAAAAAGCTAACCCTAAAACACGAGCAAGATCAGTTAATTCAGGTTCTTCATAAAACCACGCAATAACGGGCGCAATCGCATAAATAAAAGCATAAACGATAATTCCAAAACCAACTCCGCCCCAAAAGGCGGTATTACAATCTAATTCATCAATCTCTTTTTTTTTGATAAGACTCATGATTAAGCCACCTTCTGAAAAGTAGCCTAAAAACCCTGTTATTACCGACACCATTCCCAGCAAACCAAATTCTTCTGGGGATAAAAAACGGGCTAAAATTAAGATTAAAACAAAACTAATCCCTTGTGCGCCAAATTGAGAAATTCCATTCCAAAGACTGCCCTTGATAATTTTGTTGCGTAAACTCATACCCTGCCTAAATGTTAATGATAATTACGGTAATCAGACGGGGTTTGCGATTTATTTAACACTGTCCCTAGCAATTCGATCCCCGTTAACATTTTTAAACTGTCTTTAACCTCATCTGCTTTATTGCCGCCTTCTTCAACCACTAATAACATCGCATCGTAATAGTCTAAACTCGCTAATACATCATCCGAGTTTAACACAGGCGGTAAGTTGAAAATGGTAATTTGAGGCTGGTAATAATCTTTTGCACTGGCTATTAACGCTTGCATTTGTGGTGAACCAATCATTTCCGATGAGCGTAGCGTTTTACCATGTCCTGGTAAAATAGCCAATCTATCTATATTAGGCATTAGTAACATTTCAGATAAAGATGCTGGACTGGATTCCGTACAATCTTTTAAGCCTTTTTTAACCTCAAAATCAAAAAAAGTATGAATCTTAGGCGCTCTTAAATTCATATCAATTAGCATGATGCTCTGATTAAATTCCATTGCCATAACAATGGCAAGATTAACCGAAATCATACAAACACCTGTATGTGCCGTTGGAGAGGTAATTCCAAAACTATTCCAGTTATTTTTCTTTAATGCTTTTAAAATTTTTGTTCTTAATATTTTAAAAATATTAACTTCTAAGGTTTGATTTTGTAATGCTACAATGCGGCGTTGGACAAGCAGTTTAGGACATATAAGTGGCGGCTCAATTATTGAATTCTGTCCGTCAGCCGTTATTATTTTTTTCTTAAAAAAATTCATCTTATTACTTCCATTATTTATCCATTAGTTGACGTATTTCGGCAGGGAAAAAATATAATTTTTTATACAATAAATGAATGCTAACCGTTGCACCATATAACATTATAAAAATAATTATAATTGATGCAAGTTTCCAACGACCTTTACGCTTTTTACTAATATCTTTTTTATTATTGATATAGGGTATAACAACCAACGGGTCTTTATTGGTAATTTTAGATAATGTTTTTGCACCACGAAGTGAGCCATCAACAATTTCAAACATAAAGGCTAAAACAAAGCCAATAACAACCGAAACACCCAGTCCTATCGCTAATACTTTTTTTCGATCAGGCTTTTCAGGTTTTTCAGCAACAACGGGCGGCTCTAATAAAGAGAACTTTTCAGCCTTTAATTCTTCTTCTAACGTTTGCGATAGTTTGGCTTCTAAAGCTTTAGATTTTAGCTCTTGATATTTAATTTTATAATTTTCAAGACCTCGTTTTAAATCTTGATAGCCACTTTCTATTTTAGGGGTATTAGCCACATTTGCTTCAGACGATTTTAATTTCTCATACAAAGCCTCTTTATTTTTTTTAATGCTTTTTAAATTAATAATGATTAACTTAATATTGTTTTGTATTTGTAGATAAGTCGGGTTTTTAATACTGGATGGCGGCTTTTGTATTTCTATCTCCTCTTCTTCCTCTTCTTCGTCCTCCTCTTCAACAAAATTTTCAATCATTTTCTTTAACGCTTTGGCATCAGGATGAAGTTCTGAGTAGCGTGTTAATAAATTTGCATATTGGGTTTTAAGTTGAGGCAGTACTTTTTTCTTTTTTACTTTTTCTTTTTCTTTTTCTTTTATTTGTTCTATTTCCGTTAAAATAAGTGGATTAACCAATAATAGTTG
>JAGLBU010000168.1 GCA_023146575.1 Methylococcales bacterium | reverse complement strand
TGGATATTTCATAAAGCCGATGAACAAACAAAAATTTCCTCTTAATTTCTTTGGACAACATAAAAAATGAAAATTACTCGCATAGGAACAGAACGTCGTCGAATGAGTAAAATTATCATCCACAATAATACACTTTATTTATGTGGGCAGGTGGCAAAAGACTCAAAAGCCGATATTACCGAACAAACCCGTTCTATGCTTGAAAAGGTCGATGTTTTATTAGCCGAAGCTGGCAGTGATCGCAAACATATTTTATCCGCCACGCTTTATATTAAAGATATGGTGGATTTTGCCAAAATGAATGCCGTTTGGGATGAGTGGGTGATTGAAGGGTATTCACCTGCGCGTGCCTGTGTCCAAGCAAGTTTAGCGCGTGAGGAATTATTGGTTGAAATTTCGGTTGTGGCAGCAGTGAAATCCAATGATAAAAGCATAAGTTAATTATGTTATTAAAGCGGTTAGGGCTATTGATAGGGCTGGGCTTACCCATTTTAGTGTTTTTATTTGCTGATTTTAATGGCGATGATAAAATTAAAAGTATGGCGGCGGTGGCATTGATGATGTCGATCTTCTGGGTTACCGAAGCCATTCCTCTCGCCGCGACAGCCTTATTACCACTGGTACTTTTTCCTCTTTTAGGGATTGCCTCCAGTAAAATCACTGCTAATCAATATACAAACTCCATTATTTTTTTATTTATGGGCGGCTTTATGATCGCCTTAGCCATGCAACGGTGGAATTTACACAAACGTATTGCCTTATTAGTCTTAGCAGGGTGTGGTGGCTATCCAATTCGTTTAGTGGTGGGGTTTTCATTGGCCAGCGCGATACTCTCTATGTGGATTTCAAATACAGCCACCACCTTAATGATGCTACCGATTGCCTTAGCCATTCTCAATCGTTGTGAAGCCTTATACACCGCATTAGAATTACGCCGATTTAGTGTGGGTTTATTGCTGTCAATTGCTTATTCAGCATCGGTTGGCGGCATGATGACTTTAGTGGGAACCGCCCCTAATTTAGTGTTTGCTAAATTTTACGAACAAGCCACCGAACAATCCATTGGTTTTACTGAATGGATGTTTTTAGCCATGCCTATTGGAATCATAATGCTGTCCAGTATCTTGCTGATTATTTTTGTGGTTTATTTACGCAACTTACCGCATTCAGTGCAATTACAGCAGTTAGTTCAACAGGAAAAATCACAATTAAAGCCCATTAGTTTTGAAGAAAAATCGGTTTTACTGGTGTTTATGATGACGGCACTGTTATGGGTAACCCGAAAAAATTTAACCATTGGCGACATCAGTTTTCAAGGCTGGAGTGATTTCTTAACGTTTGGGGTGTTTATAGACGATGGGACGGTTGCGATAACAATGGCAACGATTTTATTTTTTATTCCTGCAAAAACCGCCTCAAATGAAAAAACGACCTTACTCGATGGCAATGTCTTTAAACAATTACCGTGGAATGTGGTGGTTTTATTTGGCGGAGGCTTTGCCTTGGCGTATGGTTTCGCAGAAAGTGGTTTATCGGCTTATTTAGCCTCGCAATTAGAAAGTCTGAAAGGAACGCCTATGCCTATTTTAGTCAGCGTTGTGACCCTTGGAATGAGTTTATTGACCGAATTAACGTCAAATACCGCCACCACTCAATTAGTTCTACCTGTCTTAATTTCCACCGCAAAAGTGATTGAAACATCCCCAATTTGGTTAATGCTCCCTGCAACATTAGCCGCGTCCTGTGCCTTTATGTTTCCTGTGGCAACACCGCCCAATACGATTATCTTCGGCAGTGGTAAAGTCGCCATGTGGGATATGTTAAAAGTGGGTATTTTACTTAATATTATTGCGGTGATTACCATTAGTGTTGGGTGTTTTTTCATCATTCCCAACCTGATTTAACACACCGATACTGTAAACCCTATGGCTCGGATGTCATCCGCAAAATTTTGCATAATGGCTAAGGGCATTGTTTCCAAATCAGGCGCTTCAGGTTGTAATGAGGGACGTGCGAGACTATAAAGTGTAATCGTCTCAATATTGGTTTGTTTTTTTATAAGCGTAACCGCCTTTAAATACGCATTTTTTTCCGAGGCTAACAAACCTTGTTGCCGATAATTAACAAGACAAGTATGTAACGTCGTTTGACACAAATCACTGGCATATTTTAATTGTATCTGTTGCGTTTTAGGCAAAAGAGCCGTGTTATTAATGTGTGATAATCCGTGTGTGGTGGCGCTGTCAAATTTAAACCAGATTTGACCGTTATAATGATTTAAAACCCGAAGACCTTGCTGAACATCCGCGCGATGCATAAAACTACCATTGGTAATTAAGATAAATTTTGCTGAGGGAAAAATACCCGCTTGAGTCGCAATGCGTCCAATCATTTGAAGGGCTTTTTCAAAATTTTTAACGCTAGTAGGTTCACCATTGCCTGAAAGAGCAATGTCTTTAATTATTCGTTGGGCTTTGGGAACGTTAAAGCGCGAATAAAAATCACCATAAAGCACCTCGTTAAAAAAATAGTTTAATTCTTTTTCTAATACGTCAAAATCCAGTTCAGGCGCAGCGCCTTTGATAAGATCAGGCACTTGACAATACACACAGCGCCAATTACAGGCATTATTGGAATTAAAATTAAGACCGATGGATAAGCCGCCTGAACGCCTTGAAATAACAGGGTAAACGTATTTTAATCCGACGACATCGCGATCAT
>JAGLBU010000167.1 GCA_023146575.1 Methylococcales bacterium | reverse complement strand
CGTGATTATGCGATGAATGGCGCGACCTGTTTATCAGTCTTGACGGATAAAAATTATTTTCAAGGTTCAGAAGTCTATTTGCAAATGGTGCGCGAGGCTTGTCCACTGCCTGTTTTACGGAAAGATTTTATCATTGATGCGTATCAAATTCATGAAGCGCGCGCGCTGGGAGCAGATGCAATTTTGTTAATTGTGGCCGCTTTAGAAGACAGTCAAATGCAGGACTTAGCGCAAACGACAAAAGACTTAGGCATGGATGTGTTGGTCGAGGTGCATAACAAAGACGAGTTAGAACGCGCATTGCAACTTGATACCCCGTTGATTGGGATTAACAATCGTAATTTAAAAACCTTTGAGACCTCATTACAAACTACGCTGGATTTAAAGCCATCTGTTCCGAGCGACCGTTTAATTATTACTGAAAGTGGTATTCAAACCCCTGAGGATATTCAATTGATGCTGGATAATGACGTGTATAGTTTTTTAGTCGGGGAAGCCTTTATGCGCGCACCCAGCCCTGGAACTAAAATGCGCGCGTTATTTTCTTTATAAAAACTTAGGCAAGTGAGGGGTAGCTTAGATCCCTGCCTCTTTTAGCCATTTTGCAACATCCCCCAAAGGCAATAAGCCGCCAAAAGGTTCTCCGAGTACAAATAATTTACCGTCTTTTACGCCCATATAAACATTGGTTGCGGCATAATGACGAGCATAATAGCCTTCTAACGTGGCTGAGGCTTGTGTCGTTGGAAAATATTGCGGGTATTTTTTCTCAGCCCAATTAAAAAAGGCATCAATCTGAGCCTTATTAACACTTGTGGCCGTCGGCGCGGCTGAGGCAGCAAATTGCACATTGAGTTTGATCTGATTATCATAACCTGTAGGACTGGCTGGATTAGTACAGGTTGGCATACTATTCATAGCCTCGGTATGACACATTGAACCCTTGAGTCCCACGTAAATATTATTTGCATCAAAGCTCACCAAATTAGGATCAAAGCCAAATGGGGCAAAACGGTTATCCACCGTCACATTAACAATATCAGGTAAATTATTTTCGGTATCCTCAAAATGAAAGCCTCTTGAACTCATGTACATATATTGGTGATCGAAATCTCTGACCGCAATACTGGTGTATTTCATTTCAATTTCATTGCCCGTAAAATTAACATCCCACAGTTCAAAATCATTATGTAAACGATGAAAATCCTTAATATCTGGCGTATTTGCAGCGTTTGCAACCACATCACGTTCATCGCGTACCGCTAATACTGAGCCGCCTTTTCCAGGGTTGGCATTATTCCAAATTTCCCAGCGAATATTAACCTGCTTGCCTTCAAACGTTGCCAACGCTGTATTTGAAACACTCAATCCTAGCAGTGTCATCATACTAATACTAATGGCGTTACGTATTTTTCTCGTCATTATAATTGCCTCTAAAGTAAGGTTTCTGATCTATTTTTAACTTGGGTAATCAAAATCAATTGAAATTCGTCCCCAAAAGGAACGCCCAGGTTCGTTAAGTTTTAACACCGAAGGACCACCAGAACTTGCAGAGGCATTACGGTTTAAATGTTCGGTATAGGTTTTATCAAAAATATTATCCATGCCAAATTTAAATTCCACTGCAGGGTGAGGTTTATAGCCCAATTCCAAGGAGCTGGTAATAAAGCCTATGGTTGGTGTGGTATCAAGTGCTAAAGAATTTCCGTAGCTGGCATGAACACGTTTTTGTTCTTGGACTAAACGGGTATTAATCATGGCCGTAAAATCGCCATAATGAAAATTAAGTCCGATCGTGCCTTCTAGTGGCGGTGTTTGTGCAAGGGCAACATTTTGCGTTAAATTACGTCCATGAACATAAGATACTTGCCCTCTAACCGTTAGATAATCATGAAGCGCATAAGAGGTTGTAAATTCAGCCCCAACACGTTGCGCAACAATATTATCGGCAGAATCCCCTCGATGAACGAGGATAAAATCCGTAATATGACTGTAAAACCCTGAAAGTTCCGCTTTAAATTTATCGCCTTGATACGCTAAGGCAAGATCGACTTCATTATTACGTTCTTGCTTTAAATCAAAGCCATCATTACTGTAAACTTCCCAATAATCTGCCGCGCGTTCTGCATGACCATAGCCCATCGAAAACATCAGTGGAATTTCATCAAAATTGTATTCCATCCGTAAAAAACTGGCGAATAAAAATTGACGACGATGTTTGTTTGAACCTGATAAGACTAAAGGAATTGTTTCACCTGCTGCGTGCATCAAGCCTGTTCGCGTGCCAAGGCTATCAACTCTAAGCCCTGAAACCATGCGCAAATTATCATTAGGCTCATAACTTAATTCGCCATAAATTCCGATATTATCAAAATCTAAAATATGATTACGGTCTTCTTGGGAGATATTATCGGGAATATCGACAAATTCAGCCAACCCACCTGCCGCATTAGCATCGTAACTATCATGGGTATACTCAGCCCCTAACACCAATTCTATTTCAGGGTTAATTTCAATGGTGGATTCGACTTTAGCAAAATGGCGATTCCAATATTGTCCCATGACCACAAACTCATGAAATGGCTCAAGTTGTCGCAAAGAATAATTATCCATCGCGTGATTGACATGGGTATAGTTATAGCGAATATCTAATTCTTTCAGCCAGCTATTGATTTCAGATTTTTTAAAATGCGCCCCATAACTGGAACGATCCAATCGTGTGACATCCATGTGAATAGTGGCATTCCCCATTTGCCCTTCGCTTAATAAGCCTGAGATTTCAAATAAGGTATTATCATCAGGGGTAAAGCCAATCGCAATACGATCATTTCGAGTATCATAAAACGTCAAACCAACTTCCTGACCATTACCATCAATATAATTTCCACCACGGGTATTATTATGACTGTATGAAATGTACCCGCCGCTAAAGCCAAGCGAGGTATCAACCGATAAACTTTGCTGATTAAAACTACCATACAAATAGCTTGAATAATGCTTAAACCCCATTTCCTCAAATTTAATGGAATCACGTTCAAAATTCACTGTACCTGCAATTGAGCCGCCATTTTTAACTGACTGAGGGCCTTTTAATAAGGTTAAATTGTCAAAAGAACCAGGGGTGACATACGCTGTGGCAGGGTCCATACGGTGATTACATGCCCCTGTAAATGGCACCCCATCAATGGCAATATTTAATCGTGTGCTGCCTAATCCTCGAAGCATCGGGTCACTTGCGGTACCGCCTTGCCGAATCACCGATACTCCAGCGGTTTTTTTCAATAAATCCGCGCCATCAGTCGCCATGCCTAATTCTTTACGAACATCTTTGGTTTTTTCAAAGGCTTCTTCAATAGGCGCTGCGTAAATGGTCATAGAATCCAGCGCAATTCCTGCATCTGCACTGCCTTCGCTTACATTTTCTGTGGACTTTTCAGCGGCTGACTCTTCCGCATAAGCGGTATTTAGAATGCCAAAAATTGTTAAGGCTAAAAGCGTGGAATGTCTAGTCATATTAATTCTTATTTTAAAGGTTTAAAGTTATATCCCTTTATTTTATAAAGGTTTATTTTAATTTTTAATCGGCGCTAATAATAAATCATTGGCTAATTTCTTCAAGTTTATCGCCTCAGAAATAAGCGTTAGAGAATCCATTCTATAGCGATTATTAAATGCTTTCCTCTCGGTTTTTAAGGCTTGACGTAATAATTTAACCGATTTAGGATTTGGGATAATTGCACCACCCTCTAGGACTTCAATGGCATCAAGCGTTTCTGCCATCGCCAGTCTAATCTGCTCACGACGTTCTATTTTACTTAAATCTTCAAGCGCTTGTTCTAATTGATTCGAGCTACGAATATTTTCCATCGCATTCAATGTGCGTAAAAAGAGTGCAATTGCCGTCACTTGTGTCGGTTCTAAATGAATACAGCGCTCGCAAACCGATTTAGGCTTTTTTGGATCCGCAGGATTTGCCCCAGCCGATTGATGAAAGGCGTTACTGTTGTAAAAAGCAACCGCCTCTTCAATAGTATTGACTGAATTATTATGGAAAAACGGCGCGGTATCGGCGGCTTCCACCAGCGTCGTCATATTAAATTCCCGATTGCCATAACAGGTTTCTTTTTTAGAAAAGCCACA
>JAGLBU010000166.1 GCA_023146575.1 Methylococcales bacterium | reverse complement strand
AAACTATTGTCTCACTTACCTTTTTAGAGGAAAGTGTCTAGTTCACTGCCGCACAGGCAGCTTAGAAATCTATGTTTAAATCATCGCGTCTATTGCATACATAGCGCTGGCTGTAAGGGCTTATATTATTAACAGTTTCAAGACCAACAATTTGAAAAGCAAGTCGCACTAACGGTTGACCTTGGCTGTCAGCCATGCCTAAAAGAACGTGTAAAACATCCCTGTCTTTAATCTTAAAACTACCATAAACTTCTGGCTCTATCATAAACCTAAGCGAATCTATTGAAGCGTTATTTGAATCACCAACTTCGTTCATTAAAGAGTTTCCAAATGTGTCGCTCGTTTGAAGTGAAAAGCAATTACCCACAAAAGCCCACGAAATATCCTCTTCATCGTCTGTAGCAATAACACCTAAGCCACCCATTGTAGGGTTATCTCCCATAATCCCTGAATCCACACGGTCAACTGACTTTCTAAAAAGCTGACATGTAAAAGTATTGGGATGTCTCATCACAACGTTCCTTGCTAAATTATTTTTAGCTATTGGTACTGAGTTAAGCATTACTTTTCCTGTATTTCTAAGCTGCCTGTGCGGCAGTGAACTAGACACTTTCCTCCAAAAAGGTAAGTGAGACAATAGTTTAAGCTAAAAAACCCGTTTTTACCAATGTTTTTTTGGTATATTGTAACCAATTGATTAATAATGAGTTTTTAAAGGGCGAAAAAATAAAGGGTAAAATGCTATTTTTTGTGAAAAGGGTAAATAATTCATTTTGTCAATGAAACAATGTTTAATTGTTAAGCGCTAAATTTAGGTTCGGGCAAGTGAGTTTTTGGGCGGATAACAAGGTACAAGGTGGCTCATGTCCATTTGTCGATCAAAAATTATTAACCGCCTATTTTAATTATTTTAAAGAAATTAATTTTTTAGCAAAAATCGAATAATTAAATGCTACCTTTAAGAGTGTCTCTCATTGAATCTTGTAAGGTAAAAAATTATGACTCCCTTTTTAAGTGAACTTATTATTTATCCGATTAAATCCTTAGCAGGCATTCGGGTTAATCGCTGGCAAGTCACTGAAAAAGGGTTACTTTATGATCGAAAATGGATGTTAATTGACGAACATCATCAATTTTTATCACAACGGCGTTTGCCTAAAATGGCGCTGATTAAAACCCAAATGAAGGCGGATGAATTAATTTTATCCGCCCCAGAAATGGACGATATTCGCTTATCATTGATTGCCAGTGAATCAGGTGAGCAAGTTATGACCCATATTTGGAAAGATAATTGTGTGGCTTATTGTGTTTCGGATGAATTAGATCAATGGTTTAGTGATTTTTTAGCGCAAAAATGTCGCTTGGTTTATCAGCCACAATCAGTCACACGATTGGTCGATGCGAACTATGCCACGCCGTTGGATACGATTAATTTTAGCGATGGTTTTCCGTTTTTAATTATTTCTGAAGCATCTTTGCAGGCATTAAATTCGGCAATGGCATTAAATTTATCAATGGATCGTTTTCGTCCTAATTTGGTGATTGCGGGTTGCGAACCTTATGCGGAAGATTTTTGGCGAAAAATTACCGTTGGAGCGCTTAATTTTAGATTACCAAAACCGTGTTCTCGCTGTTCTGTGCCAGCGATTCATCCAAAAAAT
>JAGLBU010000165.1 GCA_023146575.1 Methylococcales bacterium | reverse complement strand
ATTTTTTAGCCGATTATCATGCCTTAATAAAATGTCAAAATCCTGAGCTAGTTCGGCAATCAAGCCTTGAAATTGCCGCAACATGGCTCGCATTGGAATTAGATACTACAAATGCGGTTTTTTATCGTCAATCGGATGTTCCTGAAATTATGGAACTGACATGGCTGTTAACCTGTGTTACATCTAAAGGATTGATGAACCGTTCACATGCGTATAAAGCGGCAGTGGCAGAAAATGAAGCGGTTAAAAATCAAGACCCAGACAAAGGCATTAATATGGGATTATTTAGTTACCCTATCTTAATGGCGGCGGATATTTTAATGTTTAATGCCCATCAAGTCCCCGTCGGCAAAGATCAGATTCAGCATATTGAAATGGCGCGTGATATTGCCAGTCGCTTTAATCATCTTTACGGGAAGCATTTTGTGTTACCAAAAGCGATTGTTGGTGAAAACTCCGCTACGTTGTTGGGGTTAGATGGTCGTAAAATGAGTAAAAGTTATAATAATATTATTCCACTTTTTAGCCCTGAAAAGAAACTTAAAAAACTCATTAATAAAATTAAAACTAATTCGTTAGAACCTCACGAACCAAAAGACCCTGAAAGCTGTACCTTATTTCAGACCTACAAAACGTTTGCCAGTGCCGATGAAGTCGCGGGTATTCGGGTACGTTATGCCGAGGGCATTGCATGGGGTGAGATGAAAAAAATCTTGTTTGAGCATATTAATACACACATCACTCCCGCGCGTGAACGTTATGAAGCATTATTAAAAAATCCTGAGCATATTGAAGCAGAACTCCAAAAAGGGGCTGAAAAAGCCCGTGCTATCTCGCAACCTTTTTTATCGACACTCCGCCAAGCAGTTGGTATTTCAAAACTTTCAACCTAAAAAATTATCATGGAAACTCCCTCAAATAATGCCTTAATTTATGCCATTATTGCGCTTAACAATGACATCGACATCCAAAAAGAGTATTTAGAATCATCCGATATTCCTGAAGATGAAATAAATGAAACCCAAGCGGTTTTAGATGATATTGAGCAAGCGTTTATGGAATTTATGGATCTTTATAAACAACGCTGTAAGGCGGATCGAGAATTGCCTGACATCAATGAAATTCTAGGTCAGGAATTATAGGCATGTATACTCTTTATGGCATTCGCCAATGCAGTACGGTGACGAAAGCCCGCAAGTTTTTAGATGAAAAAAACTGTGATTATCAATTTTATGATTTTAGAAAAGAAGGCGTGGATGAAGCCTTATTGGTCAATTTGGAAAAACGTATCGGCTGGACGTTAATGTTTAATAAGCGCAGCACGTCATGGAGGCAGCTAGAGGATGAGCAAAAAGAAGGACTTGATTGTCAAAAAGCCATCGCCTTAATGATAGCTAATCCAACCTTAATTAAACGACCTTTATTGGATACGGGTAAGCATTTATTGGTCGGATTTAAATTAGACGAGTACCAACAGCATATTTTATGAGTGAAACGTTAACATTATTAAATGAATTAATTAAAAAAAAATCCATTACGCCCAAGGATGAAGGCTGTCAGGATTTATTAAGCCAACGTTTAACGTCATTGGGTTTTGTGGATGAGCGCATGGATTTTGGCGATACACAAAATATTTGGTTGCGCCGTGGTGACAGTGAGCCTCTCTTCGTTTTTTTAGGGCATACCGATGTCGTACCCACAGGTGATATAAACTTATGGGACTCCCCACCATTTAAACCCACGCTTAAAGACGGCATGCTGTATGGACGCGGCACGGCTGATATGAAAGGTGGTATTGCTTGTTTTGTCACCGCAGTTGAACGGTTTATAAGTCAACACCCAGACCATAAAGGCTCGATTGCCTTAATGATGACCAGCGATGAAGAAGGCTGTGCTGTGAATGGTGTGGTTAAAATGGTTGAGGTTTTAGAACAACGCGGCGAAAAAATAGACTGGTGTTTGGTCGGTGAGCCTTCAAGTGAAAAAGAAATCGGTGATGTGATTAAAGTGGGGCGGCGCGGGTCTTTGTGTGCCAATTTAAAAATTCATGGTACGCAAGGGCATGTCGCCTATCCCCATAAAGCTGATAACCCCATTCACCGTTTTGCGCCTGCGTTAAAAGCTTTAACCGAAGAAGCTTGGGATCAGGGCAATGAATTCTTCCCTGCCACCAGTTTACAAATTTCTAATATTAATAGCGGTACAGGCGCTGAAAATATTATTCCTGCAACCGTGGATGTACAGTTTAATCTACGATTTTCGACTGAATTAACCGCAGAAGTGATTAAAAAACGTGTCCATAAAATTTTAGACGCGTATGAATTTACCTACGATTTAGAGTGGCGATTATCGGGCAACCCTTTTTTAACTTCCGAAGGCGCTTTAGTGAAAGCAGCGGAAAAAGCGATTAAAAAAGTAACTGACACGACCACACTAAAAGAAACCAGTGGAGGGACTTCTGATGGTCGTTTTATTGCGCCAACGGGGGCACAAATTATTGAATTGGGGCATTTAAATGCGACGATTCATCAAATTAATGAATGTATTCCTGTCGCCGATTTAGAGGTATTAAGTGCTACTTATGAACAACTACTGACGGAATTATTCGTCTAAAAGCTTGAAAAGTTAATTAAAAAAGAATGAAACAACGTGTTACTTTAGAGTCTCTTCATTCCCCCTTTAAATGCAATAGAATAAAAGATTTATGAACCATAACCCCACGAAAATTGTTTTTTTTGCCGCCAATCCAAATGATACAGATCGATTAGCCATTGATCGAGAATTTAATGAAATTAAACAATTACTCAGTCTGTCGGCTCATCGTGATAACTTTATTTTAAATTACAGCCCTGCAACGGGCGATGATGATTTACAACAGCAATTATTAGATTTTTCCCCTGATATTGTGCATTTTAGTGGGCATGGAGAACAAGATGGCTTGTATTTTCAAGACCGAAGTAATGAGACTTTATTTATTCATCAAAACTCGTTAACCGATTTTTTTAAATTATTTGCAGGTCGGATTAAATGCGTATTGCTCAATGCCTGTAACAGTGAACCTCAAGCGCAGGCAATTGCTCAACATTTAGACTATGTAATTGGGATGAATGCCCCGATTGGGGATAAAGCGGCGGTCATTTTTGCCAAAGGTTTTTATCGTGCCTTATTTAGTGGTGAATCTATTGAGAGTGCCTATAAATTTGGATGCAGTGCGATTGATCTCGCAGGAATTAATGAATTTCAAACTCCTATATTAGCTCGCAAAGCCACTCACCAGCGTTCTGAGAATACGTCTATTTCTATGGCAAATATTGAAGAGCCAGAAGGGCAAGTTCCCATTGACTCATCCTTTTATGTGGAACGATTTCCGATTGAAAGAGATTGCTATCAAACCATTGAAAATCCCTACGCCCTGATTCGCATTAAAGCCCCCAAGCAAATGGGTAAAACCTCGTTATTATCTCGAGTTTTAAATCATGCGGAATCCTCAGGAAAACAACGTATTGCGGTGCTATCTTTTCAAGAAGCCGACAGTGAAATTTTTTCAAGTTTAGATGTTTTATTACAATGGTTTTGTGCCGCAACTGCTGATTGCTTAGGGATGGACGAAAATCTTGAAACCTATTGGAAAGGGGTATTAGGCGCAAAAAGTAAAGCCAGTAATTATTTTCAGAAATATCTTTTAAAAGATGGGCCTTTAACGCTGGGGTTAGATGAAGTTGATGTGGTGTTTCAACATACTGAAATTGCCAGCGATTGCTTGGGATTATTGCGTGCATGGCATGAAAAAAGTAAAAATCATCCTGTGTGGAAAAATTTACGAATGGTGATTACGCATTCTCAAGAAGTGTATATCCCATTACATTTAAATCAATCGCCGTTTAATGTGGGCTTGCCAATTGAATTGCCTGAATTTAATCGTGAGCAGATTACGTCCTTAATGCAAAAGCATGGTTTAAATTTATCGGAACAAGAATTAAATCAGTTTATAAAAATGGTCGATGGACACCCTTATTTAGTTCGGTTGGGCTTTTATCAAATTGCAAAACAGCAGTTAACCTTAGAACGTTTTTTAGCGATAGCACCAACCGAAGAAGGGCTTTATCGCGATCATTTACGCAGACATATTTTAAACATTGAAGACGCAGGTTTATCGCAAGTGACCGCCGAAGTTATGCACAGTGATGAACCCGTATTAATTAGCAGTGGCGATGCCTTTAAACTGAAAAGCCTCGGCATTGTGCGTCGTCGAGGCAATATGATTGAACCTTTATGCGATCTGTATCGCTTGTATTTTCAAAATCGGTTATAAGCTGTATGAGTCTTTATAAAACTAGTAAAAAAATACGTTACACCCTTGCTATTGTCTATATTCTTATTATGGGCGGCATTTTACTGGGGACATATCTTTCACAAAAAAACAACAGTGCCGAGGTTGTGATACAAGAATAGAGACCTTTGCAAGACCGACC
>JAGLBU010000164.1 GCA_023146575.1 Methylococcales bacterium | reverse complement strand
CATGATACGCTATTGATTAAGCCATTCCATGTAGAGCGCTATGCCTTCTTCAACGGTTTTAAATGTATATTTACAACCAATATTACGCAAGGCATCAAGGTTGGCCTCGGTAAAGCTTTGGTAGCAGCCTTTTAATTTTTCAGGGAAAGGAATGTATTCAATTGTACCGTATTGGTGATAATTAATAACCGCCTTTGCAACCTCATTAAAGGTTTGGCTACGGCCTGTTCCGATATTAAAAATACCATTGGTACTGGCAATATCTAAAAACCATAAATTAATATCGACCACATCGCCTACATAAATAAAATCACGCCGCTGCTCACCATTTTCATAGCCGTCACAACCTTCAAACAAGCGAACTTTTTGGGTTTCTTTAATTTGGGTGTTCAGATGAAAAGGGACGCTTGCCATGCTACCTTTATGCGATTCTCTAGGGCCATAAACATTAAAATAACGTAAGCCAACCACTTGGGAGGTTAACTCTCCTTCGTATTGTCGAACGTATTGGTCAAACTGAAATTTTGAATAGCCATAAACATTGAGAGGGTGTTCGGCTGACAGTGTTTCTTTAAAAACCCCTTGAGTACCATAAACGGCGGCAGATGAGGCATATATAAAAGGAATTTTATGCTGTTGCCCATAATGAAACAGCGTTTTGCTGTATTGATAGTTATTTTCCATCATATAGCGCCCATCCCATTCTGTCGTGGATGAACATGCACCTTGGTGGAAAATAGCCTCAACTTTTTTAGGGTTAAAAGTATTGTTTTGTAACTTTTTTAAAAAAGCATCTTTATCAAGATAATCTGCAATCCGACAATCAACTAAATTTTTATATTTAAGTCCATTTTCAAGATTATCAACCACTAAAATATCATCGTAACCAAGCTCGTTCAAACCTAACACTAAATTACTACCAATAAAGCCCGCGCCGCCCGTTACGATGATCATATTACTTTATTTTTCTTCTGTAACGGCAATAGATAAGGTCACGGTTACATCGGTATGCAATTGAATATCAACCTCATACTCACCTGTGTGTCGAATTGCGCCATCGGGTAAGCGCACTTCATGCTTCTCAACTTTTTGACCTGCATTCGTAATTGCTTCTGCAATTGCATGCGTGCCGACAGAACCAAATAATTTACCTGCATCGCCTGCTTTATGTGGAATAATAATTTCTAGTTTTTCCAAAGCGTTTCCACGAGTTTGAGCGGCGGCTAATTTTTCAGCGGCTTTTTTCTCAAGTTCTGCACGGCGTTGTTCAAATTCTGCAATTTTATCTGCCGTTGCAACGGTGGCTTTTCCTTGAGGAATTAAATAGTTGCGA
This sequence comes from Methylococcales bacterium, assembly GCA_023146575.1. Lineage (GTDB taxonomy): Bacteria > Pseudomonadota > Gammaproteobacteria > Methylococcales > Methylomonadaceae > WTBX01. The sequence continues at coordinate 2,226 of JAGLBU010000164.1, read as the reverse complement.
CCGTAACCTGATTTAATGGTTACTTTTTCGCCTAAATTTCCAAGGTTTGTTACTTTCTCAAGAAGAATAACGTCCATCTTTTCACCTATAATAATTCAGCTTATTGCTGAAGAGTTGAATACTGTTTAAGTATCCGATTGATTTAGAATTTTTTTTCGTAAGTCTAGCCATGTATCGGTCAGCCCAATTAACGCGGCAGGGATCATTGCATGTGGAATTATAATAATACTGACATATAAAAACGGAACTAAAATATTTTTAAACCGCATTATAGAAAATGAGGCATGCAAAATAACCACACCTAAAAAGGCGTATAGCACAAAAAATATCACGCTGATATTGGAGAAAATTTCAGAAAATGTGCCTGAAAGCGCCCATGCTAGAATAAAGCTTAAAATAGCCAGCCCCCCAAGAATTTTCTGACCTCTTAAAGTCAAGTATTCTTGTTTAAAACCACCAGGGTTGTAGAGCAATGCTTGCCAGCCTCGGCCTAAAAATAAGCCTGCTAATAAGCTTATGACATAAATTTGAGCAATAAGACCTGTCAGCATGTGATGGAAAAAAACGGTTAAGGATTTATCCAAAGCCCCTTCAGGCGCATCAGGATTGGCTCTACTCACTAAGGGTTTTACAAATTCCCCAAGTTCTGCTTGCCAAGCGTTTCCTAATTCAGGCTGAACGCCATAGGCGATAAAAACCGCAATAACGGCAATCGCAATGACAATCTCAATCGCTAAAAATAAATGTCGCCCTTCGCGCAAAACAATTGAAATACCCCAAACAGGTGCCCATATAAAGACGCTATAAGTTAGGGGTAAACGATAATCACCCATGATGACAGCGCCTAATAATGCGACTGCTAAGCATGAACACATTAATATATATGCGCCTTCTTTTGCCCCTTTTCTGAGGGTGATGAGCGCCATAGTGGCAGAACTTACGATGCTAACAGGAGGGACAATCAGGGACAATAAAGATAAAAAACACGCCACCATAATGGCCTGCATCCGACCTTTCATAATATATCCAGCTAACGCCCTCATGCTAAAATTACCTATTTATGCGCGTCACAAAAAGGCAACAATGCAATAAAACGTGCTTGTTTTATAGCGGTTGACAATTTGCGTTGATATTTAGCGCCTGTGCCTGTAATACGGCTCGGGACAATTTTACCCGTTTCAGTGATGTACTCACTCAGTAAATCTAAATCTTTATAATCAATCACTTGTCCTTCTTCTGAACTAAAGCGACATGCTTTTTTACGTCTCATGTTACGTGCCATGATAAACCTCTATACGATAATTAAATGGTTTTATTCAGCAGCTTCAGCTTCTTTTGCTTTTTCAGCAGCAGCTTGGGCTTCTTTTACTTTTTGAGCGGCTTCTTCTTCGGCTAATCTAACTTTTTCAGCCGCAGCTTTTGCTTCTTCAATCGTTGCTGCATTTGCAATCGGTGAAGGCTCGGTTACCGCTGTTTTTTTAATCAGCGTTAAACTACGCAAAATAGCATCGTTAAAGCGAAAACCACTTTCAAGCTCATCAAGGGTTGCTTGATCGCATTCCACATTCATCAAAACATAATGAGCTTTGTGAATTTTATTGATAGGATACGCAAGTTGTCTGCGTCCCCAATCTTCAAGACGATGAATTGTGCCACTCGCCTCTTTAATAGCCGTTTTATAGCGGTCGATCATTGCAGAAACCTGAGAACTTTGGTCAGGATGCACTAGAAAGACAATTTCGTAATGTCGCATGATTTCTCCTTGCGGGTTAAGCTTCCTACGAATTTTTATCAACCGTAGTGAAGCAAGGATGAGTAAAATACTCATAACCCACCATTATAAAATTATTACTTTATAATGTAAATAATTTTTTGATTAAATAAATTTTAATATGAAAACACTGCTTTCGTCTATCGTTGTTATTACGCTATTATTTATATTTGCCGCCGCTAAAGTTTTGTTACGAACGAACCCTGTGGTGGGATTAAGTATTATCGGCGGTGGTGGAGTCGTGCTTTTTATTTGCTGGTTTATTTATCAAAAACTATAATCATAGAATAGTAAAGTTATGAGAAATAAAGACAAAAGGCTAAAACGTAAAAATCCGCATGATGACTTACAGCTCGTAGGCTGGGTAGAGCGAATAGCGAACCCCAGCAAACACATCAAGTTTAATGTTGGGTTACGTTATTTCGCTACGCTCAATAAACTAGCACAGCCTACGC
>JAGLBU010000163.1 GCA_023146575.1 Methylococcales bacterium | reverse complement strand
GAAATGATTTTTTTGGGCTAATAATTCGGATAAGGCAACCCATTTTGTACCTAGCACAAGGATTAAAATCACCACGGCTAACGCGCCTATGTGTGGGTCTTTCATGATTTTTAGGGTTTTAGTGCGATTATTTAAGCCGCCTGCCCAGCCATCTGCACAATCGGCTAAACCGTCTAAATGCAGTCCACCTGTGATTAAAACCCAAAAACTTAATAAAAGTGCCGCTTGAATATTAACCGATAAATTGGGTGCTAAAAGTGGGATGAGGCTTAGAAAACCACCAATAACCAGTCCAATAAGTGGGTAATATAAAACGGTTCGCCCCCATTGATGATCAGAGATAGTGATGTTGAGGGGAAGGGGGATTCTGGTTAAAAACTGTAGGGCTAATAAAAAGTTAACCACATTATTGTTTTAGCGCATCAATTAATTCTTGAGCAGTTTGAGGTCTTTCGGAAGGTTGTACAGCGGTTGCCCAATCAATCGCTTCTAATAGATAGGACGGTAATTTTTTGCGCTTATAGGCTTTCACGGCAGGGATGGTTGTATCATTTTTTAAACGCTGAATCGAGGGCTGCATTGCTTTACGGTCAAGGCATGAACGCATGCTTGCCCCTACGGCATAAAGATCTGTCCAAGGCCCAACGCGCCTTTTATGTGAGTATTGTTCTATTGCGGAAAAACCATTGGTAATGACTAATGCTTGTCGAGTATCCACTATTTTATCAAATTTGTGAATTGCGCCAAAATCTAGCAATAAAGGGGAGTTTCCTGGGCGAATTAATATATTTCCTGGTTTTATATCTAAATGCACAATTTTATGAGCGTGCATTTCAATAATTCCCTCTAATAATCCCGTAAAAACAGGCACGAGAAATTCTTCATCCATTAGCAAGGTTTTATTGATGACAATTTTATTAAGTCCTAGCCCATAATCATAATTCATTACCATGTAAACGGTTGAATTTGCTCTAAAAAAACTGCTAACTTCTACAATATTTTCATGCTTTAGTTGCGCTAGGGTTTTAGCCTCTTCATAAAACAATGATAGGCCTTTAAGGAATAATACTTTGTCTTCTCGACTATTAGGCACAATTTCATTATTCCACGTTCTGTGGGCTTGCTTTCTAGGTAAATATTCTTTAATTGCCACTTGGGTTTGGTCTTTTAGTCGCCGTGCTAAATACACAAAGCTAAAGCCGCCGCTGGCTAACTCACGCTCTATCATATACTGGTCTACAATAGTACCCGATGGCAAGTAATTCCATTGATCAGGATAATTTTTAGGGTCGTAAGATTCAGACATTATAAGAAGAGGTTGAATAAAATGATAAGAAGTATGACAGCTTTTGCCAACAGCGAAACTCAAATCGGCAGTTTAACCATAAATTGTGAGCTGCGCTCAGTTAATCATCGGTATTGTGATATTTCTTTCAAACTTCCCGAACGATTACGGTTTTTAGAGGGGGGTTTGCGTAATATCATTAACGCTAAAATTAAGCGCGGTAAAATTGAGTGTTGTTTTAATTATAAAAAGCATTCACAAAATGATCAACTGTTTAATATTAATTCGCAAGCGGTGAAAGCGTTGATGCAGACAACGTCTAAAATTGAAGCTTTAATGAACCAACCTGCGGGTTTTTCCGCTTTGGATGTTTTAGCCTTTGCAGGCATTCAACAAGATGCACCGTTCGATCAAGAAATCTTGAAAACCACCGTCCATACACTGCTTGCTAACAATGTTGATAATATCATTAACGCGAGAATACGTGAAGGTGAAAAATTGCTGGTTTTTTTAGAAGCGCATTGTCAAAAAATGAATCAATATGTTGTGAGGGCGAATCAACGGATGCCTCAGGTGTTGCTATTCAGTCGTGATAAGTTACACGCGCGCATTAATGAGTTTGTTCATAATCCTAATCTTGAACGTTTTGAGCAAGAAATTGTGTTTATGATGCAAAAATTGGATGTTACCGAAGAACTAGAACGTTTAGAGACTCATATTAGTGAAACCCTGCGTATTTTAAATCAGCAAGAACCTGTCGGGCGTCGATTAGATTTTTTGATGCAGGAAATGAATCGTGAGGCGAATACGTTAGGGGCAAAATCCGCCGATAAAGAAATGACCCAAATTTCGATTGAGCTTAAAGTGTTGATTGAACAAATGCGTGAGCAAATTCAAAATATTGAATAACAAGCATTTTTTTTAAATCCGATAAAGCGGTTCTAACAGGTCATCATCAGGTTTTGTTGATTCTTTTTTGGTTATTTTATATGCGTTGAAGGCTTTTAATAAAAGTTCACCCGACCACTCTTCTGGAAATTGGCTGTATAGGTTTTGATTCAACACTAAAATTTCATCACGTAAATCATGGCTACAAAAGGGTGCTAAAGCCCCTAAACTTGATGAATCATAATGATTTAATTCACCCCATGCTAATAAGGCTTTTTTAGTCGCTTGCAAGTCATTTTCATTACATGCAACGGTTAAGGCTTTTTTAAGCGCTCGCAAATTCATATTTTTCGAGACGTCCTCTGCTTTTTTTACCGGTGTTTTTTTGTAAAATAGTTTCCATAAGGTAAGCATCCATGCAATCGCAAAAAAACCACTTAACGCTTGCCAAAAGCCACTGTTATTCGAGTTATTAGGGTTTATTTTTACGGGTGCTGGCTCATTAGGCTGTGTCTTAACAATCGTGTTTTGGTTTTTTTCAGGGGTTGCCGTACTTTCGCCAACAGCGGTAATGACTTTTTCAGCTAGGGTTACGGTTTCCATTTGTCCTGTTTTAATATTAAACCAGTTAATACTTATTTTAGGTAAGGTGTAATTTCCATTTTGAGACGGAATAAAGGCAATTTTTTCTTCTCGAAAGCCAATAATGCCCATGCCAGTTCTGGTTTCACTTAAACTTGCTTTATCAGGATAGGTTTTTAAATTATTCGTTGAAAATGGGGGTTGCAAGGTGGGTAATTGCCCCATCATAACGCCATCCGCTTCCAAGGTTAACGTACGGGTTAGAGGTTCCCCTACTTTTATAGTATCAGTATCCCCAGACCATTGCTCGCGCAGCACCATTTTATTGGCCGCTAACCAGTATTTGCCTTTAAAATCAGTCGGAATCGCTTGAACCTTTAGTTTAATTTCTTTTGACGTAGCCTTTGTCTGACGGTTACTTTGTGA
>JAGLBU010000162.1 GCA_023146575.1 Methylococcales bacterium | reverse complement strand
GGGGTTTCATTGCTGGTGAAGGTAATATCGAACGATTCATTTAAATTAATTAAACTACGATCAACACTTACCTCAATAGGGCTTGCGTATAGAAAAGGGCTGTAGAAAAAAAATAGAACAATAAAAAATCGCATGTAAGGGGTCAATAAATAATAACTTGGCATCATTGCGACAATTTAGTTTTGAGCTAAAAGGCGTAAATTACACACCTCTTAGATAATTTTTCAATGATGTTTGAATTTAAGAAACTTATCCTCGGTAATAGGCTAAGACTTTTTTTACATAATTGCGGGTTTCTCTGTACGGTGGTACGGTACGATTATATTTAAGGACAGCCCCTTCACCCGCGTTATAACCTGCAACGGCTAATTTGGTTGAGTTAAACATTCTTAACAAAATTTTTAGATAATGGGTACCACCATCAATGCTTTGCTTAGGGTCGCGTCGATTTGTGACACCAAAACGTCGTGCGGTTGCAGGCATTAATTGCATTAAACCTACTGCGCCTACAGGAGAACGTGCATTGGGGTTATAAGCTGATTCTGCTAAAATAACCGCATGGACTAAACGCTCGTCAACATTATATTTTCGGGCAGATTGCGCTACATAAGCACTGTATTTACGTTTGTTCGCTTTAGCGGAATTTGACATTTTACGGTATCTCCCCGCACTTCGACTACTATATCGAACATTACCGCGTCCCCCTAAACTCACATAGCGGTTTAAACTTTCAGCTTCTAGAAAACCTTTTTTTGAAAACCCCCCTTTTGAAAAGCTGCTTAAACGCCCCAACTGATTATTTTGTTTACGTAACCGTACAATTACTTTGGTTTTAATAATACGCTTGTATCCCTTACTATCAGCAGGCGGATTGTCTGTGTAATAAATTTTACCATTTTTGTCTTTATGCTTATAAACATCTGCTTCCGCTATATTTAAAAACACAAAGAACAGTATAAAAGTCGTTATGATTTTTATCATGTATTCCTCTTTTTATCTTTTATAATTTGAATTAAGTTGGCCGCTTTCAAGGCTTTATTTCTTGCTTTATCAGTTGATTTTGCAATACTTAAAGTCACTCCCATTCGTCTGGAGATAAGCGCTTTTGGCTTACCAAATAATCGAATTTCTGTTTTGGGAATATTCAGCGCATCTTCTATGCCTTTGTAAGCAATATTGTGAGCGTTAATCTCACTTAATATAACGGCACTGGCGCCTGTTGCTTCAAGTTTTGTTGAAACAGGAAAGCCTAAAATTGCACGCACATGTAAATCAAATTCACTTTGGCGTTGAGTTAGTAGCGTCACTAACCCTGTATCATGTGGTCGAGGGCTAACCTCACTAAACCATACTTTATTTTTTTTAATAAAAAACTCGACCCCAAAAACGCCTAATCCGCCAATATTATCCGTCACTTTTTTGGCCATGCATTGTGCTTCTTTAATCGCTTTAGGGCGCATTAATTGTGGTTGCCAACTTTCACGATAGTCGCCTTGTTCTTGTCGATGACCAATGGGTTCGCAAAAATGCGTTGTCACCTTGCCATCCTTGTTTAAGGCTCGAACGGTTAAGAGGGTAATTTCAAAATCAAAATTTATTTTGGATTCTGCGATAACTTTTCCTGTTGCCGCACGTCCTTTTGAATTGGCCAATTGCCACGCTTTTTTAAGCGCTGTTTCATCCTTGACAATGGACTGACCTTTACCTGATGATGACATGGTTGGTTTGATAAAGCAAGGGTAGCCAACGGTTTGATCTATAGCAGTTTTTAATTCTTTGAAGCTAGTCGCAAAAGCGTATTTTGAGGTTGCTAATCCTAACGTTTCAGCGGCTAAGGTTCGAATTCCTTCACGGTTCATCGTCAATTGTACTGCGCGTGCATTTGGAACCACTGTACATTGACCTTGTGCTTCAATATCCGCTAAAGCATCGGTTGCAATTGCTTCAATTTCAGGAATAATAAAATCAGGTCGCTCTTTTTTAACCAACTTTTTAATCGCATTTCCATCGGTCATATCTATAGTATAGCTTCTATGCGCTAAGGCATGAGCAGGGGCGTTGGAATACCGATCAACCGCAATCACCTCAACCCCATAGCGTTGTAAGGAAATCGTAAGTTCTTTGCCTAATTCCCCACTGCCTAATAATAAGACTTTGGTCGCAGTATTGCTTAATGGTGTCCCTATTTTCATATCAAATTGCACTCATAATTGTAAAGAGGTTAGTTGGTGAGTTTTTTATATAAGGAGAGATATTCAGTGGCACTTTTTTTCCACGAAAAATCTTTGCGCATACAATTACCCTGTAATTTTTTCCACGTTGTTTTATCATAAAATAAAATCATTGTGCGTTTAATGGCTTCCATTAGCGAGTCGGCATTCGCGTCGTGAAATGCTACCCCTGTCGCGGTATTATTGGCTAAGGTTTCAGGGAGTGCATCTTCAATAGTATCAATTAGTCCGCCTGTTTTTCGGACGATAGGAACCGTACCATAACGTTGACTATAGAGTTGATTCAAGCCACAAGGTTCAAATCGTGACGGCATCAGAAAAATATCCACGCCCGCCTCAATCAAATGCGCCAACGCTTCATTATAACCAATGGTCACCGAGAGTTTATTTGGGTGTAAAAGCGCAAGATTATGCAATCGTTGTTCAAACTCAGGACTGCCACTGCCCAATAAAATAAACTGAATCGGTAGGGTCAACATTTCTGGCAAACATTCCAACACCAGATCAATCCCTTTTTGCTCCACGAGGCGGCTAATTAAACCAAAAACAGGCACTTCTTTATCAACGGACAAAGAGACCTGTGCTTGCAGTGCCATTTTATTGGCATTTTTTTCTTTTATCGTACTAAAACTGTAGTTTTGGGTAAGATGTTCATCGGTTTTCGGATTCCAAATATCGGTATCAATGCCATTGATAATACCCGTTAACATTTCTTGTTTGTAATGCAACAAACCTTCCAGCCCATAACCATATTCTGAGGTTTGTATTTCTAAGGCATAACTTGGGCTAACCGTGGTGATATGGTCGGCATGAACTAAGCCGCCTTTAATCATCGACAACATGCCAAAAAATTCTAAGCTTTCAGGCTTCCACAATTGTTTGGGTAAGTTTAAGGTTGGAAAATTTTCCGCAGGATATAAGCCTTGGTAGGCTAAATTATGAATGGTAAAAACGGATGCTGGGCGATTTTTTTCAAGACTTAATAATGCAGGAACTAAGCCCGACTGCCAATCATTACAATGCACAACATCAGGTTTCCATTCTAAATGAGCACGATCCATCGCAATTTCAGTTGCCACCTTACAAAATAAAGTAAAGCGTTCAAGATTATTTTCCCAAGGGTGACCTTGTGGATCACTGTAAGGATTACCCGGTAAATCAAAAAAAGGGGGGTAATCAACCAACCAAACAGGTACATGAACAGTGGGAAGTCGAGTTTCTAAAATATGAATTTCACGGTTATCAATCCGAATCATGCATCGGTGATGCACGGGTTCCGTAAGCTTTAAGCCTTGGTACTTTGGCAATAATAAATGAATGCCTTGAGAAAGTTCGTGTAATGCTTTGGGTAAACTGCCTGAGACATCGGCAAGTCCGCCTGTTTTAATTAACGGGTGAGCTTCACTGCTAACAAAGA
>JAGLBU010000161.1 GCA_023146575.1 Methylococcales bacterium | reverse complement strand
TAGTATAAAAAATTAACCGATCTCCGACTCCACTATTAATGATTCCACATAATGTTAGAATTTAAAAATAGCACTTTCAATATACTGGTTCTGATTTTAAAAAGCAGTAATTTGGCTGAAATAAAATCAACGATTCAAGAAAAAATATCACAAGCACCTGATTTTTTTAAGCATTCTCCTTTAATTATTGACTTAGAATCATTGGAAACTGAATTCATTGATGTTAATATTCTAATAGGGCTATTACGACAATTGCAATTTCTTCCTATTGGAATGCAAGCTGGAACCGATTATCAACATAAAATAGCAGCAAAAATTGGTATTCCTATTTTATCGGTTAAATTACTGGATGATGTAAAAATTGAAGTAGCTGGTTCAACCGAAACTGTAAATCATGAAGTATTGGTTGATGCAACCTCAATACAAAGCAAACTCATTACTCACCCTGTTCGATCAGGACAACGTGTTTATTCACAAGGGGATTTGGTTATTTTAGCCCCTGTCAGTGCAGGTGCTGAAGTGATTGCAGAAGGCAATATTCATATTTATGCCTCCTTAAGAGGGCGCGCTTTAGCAGGCGTACAAGGTCGCACTGAAAGTCGTATTTTTTGCAGCAGTTTACAAGCAGAGTTAATTTCAATTGCAGGCAATTATCGTGTATGTGATGATTTAGAGGATATGAGCAATAAACTTGTGCAAGTTTTTTTACATGAAAATGCACTTATTATTCAAGAATTATAAGCTTTTTAGAGGATAAAACATTGGCTAGAATCATTGTCGTCACATCAGGAAAAGGTGGCGTAGGAAAAACAACAACCAGTTCCTCCATTGCGATGGGACTTGCGCAAAAAGGTTTTAAAACCGTCGTTATTGATTTTGATGTTGGTTTGCGTAATTTGGATTTGGTAATGGGCTGTGAGCGACGAGTCGTTTACGATTTCATTAATGTTATTAATGGTGAGTCGACCTTAAACCAGGCGCTCATTCGAGATAAACGCTGTAATTTACTTTCCATTCTTCCAGCCTCTCAAACGCGTGACAAAGATGCCTTAACCAAAGAAGGCGTTGGTAAAATTTTAAAAGAATTATCCAAAGAATTTAAATACATTATTTGTGATTCACCTGCAGGGATTGAGCAAGGGGCCTTTTTTGCGATGTATTTTGCCGATGATGCCTTAGTAGTCTGTAACCCAGAAGTCTCCTCAGTAAGAGATGCAGATAGAATGTTGGGGATTTTATCAAGTAAATCGCTTCGTGCTGAAAAAGTACGAGAACCTGTCAAAGAATATTTAGTTTTATCACGATATTCACCCGAACGGGTTGAGACAGGTGAAATGTTAAGTGTTGACGATGTTCAAGAAATACTATCACTGCCTTTGCTTGGGGTTATTCCTGAATCCTCTGCCATTTTAAATGCGTCTAATTCGGGTACACCCGTTATTTTGGATGAAGAAAGTAATGCAGGACAAGCCTATTCAGATATTGTGGCACGTTATTTAGGCGAAGATAGACCGCAACGGTTTATAAAAAAACAAAAAATAGGGTTTTTAAGTAAGCTCTTTGGAGGCAGATGATGAGTTTATTGGACTATTTTAAACGGTCTAAACCCTCAGCGTCTATTGCAAGAGAACGATTACAAATTTTAGTCGCTCATGAACGTGCCTCTATTACCCAAGCCGCTTATCTGCCTCAATTAAAACAAGAATTGTTGGCAGTTATTCAAAAATATTTTAATGTAAACGAAGAAAGTGTCTCAGTTAATTTAGAGCAAGATGATAACAATGAGATTCTAGAGTTAAATGTCGTTTTTCCCGATGAGGAGGCGAATAAAAATCAACCAGAAGAGAGAAAAGGTAAATATAATGCCAGAGTCAATAGGACAGGTCGCCGGTAAAATATGGGACTTTTTAAACAACAACGCGCCTGCGAGTCCTTCTAAAATTGCTAAAGAAATAAAAGTGTCTAAAAATGAGCTTCAGCGAGCCATTGGATGGTTGGCACGAGAAGAAAAAATTATGATTGAAATTAACGGTCGAGTTGAAACCCTGTCGTTAAAATAAAAACGCTTAGAGAGCGATGAAACTGTTTTCGCTCTCTGAGGTGTTTTGAAATACCCTAGAAACTCATTCCAGCTTCTAACCAAAAATTCTGTGCATCAAATCGACCATTATTACCATCAAAATAGGCATATTTTGCTAATACAGAATAATGTTTTGCAAATTTCTTTTTTACTAAAAAGTTCCATTCATTTCCATAATCAAGTTGTCCCGTATCATCGGTGAACTCGTGATAAACTGCAAGTAATTTTACCCCTTTAATTTTCGCGCCAAGCGATGCATAAACATCACGCAAACCATCACTTGGTGTGGCTAAAAATTGATCTGACCAGCCATTAAACGCATGTCCTGTCGCCAGTGGCGTATCAAAAGTTGTACCAGCCCCTGCGCCATCTAATTGTTCAAAACCAATTTTAGCGGTAATATCAAAGGCGCTAATCCCCCCCATCACATGATAATAATCGGTTTCATATTGACTTGGGTTATCACCATAATCTTTTTGATAGGCATATTCCAATCGATACACAGCCTTTATATCTTTCGCAATAGTCGGTTTGCCCATAAAGCTTACGCCAAAGGTTTGATTAGAAGCATTAAGATTATAAGGCCCGCCCGTTGCCGAATTTATATCCATCCAATAACCATAGCCTGTTAAAGTACCAATATCTTCTAGCTTATAACTGATATTAACAAAAGGCGTTTGCATAGGATCAACGGTTGAAAGAATGGTTTGTGCTTGGCTAATATAACCTGCTTTAACCGTCGTATTTGGCAAGGATTTATTGGTAATTAAGACCGAATCAAAAGTTTGCTCCATTTGTCGCCAGCCGACATTACCAATAAAACGGTCATTATCCAGTTTAATTCGTTGGCGACCAATTTTAATCTCGGTATCAGGAATGCCTTTATAGCTGACCCATAATTGATTTAATTCATGCTCTTGAGGGTCGGCAATTACTTCAAAACCACCATGACCATTACGAAGGCTATTATAGGTATTAACACCAATATCCTGATTCATTTCATATTCAGCGTAAGCTTGAAACCCATGAAATTCAGGCGATAAATACCCTAATCGCAAACGTACCGTCGAGGCATTACCGACTTTTTTTGTCGGACGTTTAGTATCATCATGTTCATAACGATAACGTAAATTAAATTTTACTTGACCATATTTTGCATCTTTTTGTCCAAATTTAAGCGCATTTTCAATGGATTCGGTCACAGGATCCGCCATTGCAGCGTGTGGGATAAAAAGCGATAAAATAACGGCCGATTTTAAGAGTAAATTGGGGAGTGTCGGAGGCATTATAAAACCTTATAAAATGTAATAAAAGAGTATTAATTATAACTAATATTAGTAAATTAACAACAAGTATTATAGGAATTTACAACAGAGGAAAAGAAATGCTAGACATTATAATTGTTAGCTTAGCGTTAGGTATTATTTCAGGAATATTATCAGGACTTTTTGGCTTAGGCGGCGGTTTAATTATCGTTCCGGTATTATTAACCCTATTTTCAAGACAACCCTTTATTCCTCCAGAACAGCAAATGATTTTTGCGATTGCAACCTCATTAGCTACCATCATTTTTACCTCTATCGCCTCTATTGTTGCACATCAACAACAAAAATCTATTCTGTGGTTTAAAGTAAAGCGTTTACTTCCAGGTATTTTAATCGGGGCTATTTTAGGTACGTTTATAGCGGATAAAATTAATAGCGATAGTTTACGATTATTTTTTATTAGCTACCTCATTTATAGTGCCTTGAAAATGGCGCTACAACTTAAAATAACACCAATGTTCATTCAACAACATAAATGGATGGATTATATTGCAGGCGCAGTCATTGGAATTTTTTCCTCTATTTTAGGGATCGGGGGTGGTTCTTTAACCGTTCCTTATTTAACCAGCACTCAAACAC
>JAGLBU010000160.1 GCA_023146575.1 Methylococcales bacterium | reverse complement strand
TTTTTACCGCACCGATTGGTGCGAAATTTGCGAACAAACTCCCTGCTGAAAAATTGAAGCGTTATTTTGCCCTGATACTATTCGTTATAGCGGCAAAAATGTTAATCAATTGAGAGGGTTATTTTAATAAAAGCGTGAAAAGGGACAGGTTTTTTAATTAAATGGTCTTTTTTAAAAGGCTATAATAAAAGGCTATTGAAGAATTGTTATCACAGTTCTTTTTGAGACATTGATAACTAATTTATCGAGTATTTTTAGCAAAAATACAGAAAAATATTAATAGCGGAGAGAAAGATGACATCGTACCCACATAAAACAATCCTTTTTTTTATATTTAGCTGTGCTTTATTGGCAAGTTTAAACGTTAATGCTGGAGAATGCAGAGGACTTTATGTAAAAGACAGTAAAAGTTCTGGCATGATTGTCAAAAAAAATAACTGCTTAGATTCGCCTCATCTTTCAGAAGGAAGTGTGATTGAACTTGCCCCTAAAGGGCGACTGTGGCTAAAATCTATAGCAAGTCATGAAACCAGCACAAGATTCCAATTAATTTGTCAAAACAGATCCAATCAATTGTTGCAATTAGAGTTTTCTGATAATGCTTCTCCGTGGCTAAACTTATCAAAATTAAATGGCTGTCATAATTGGACTGATAATAAATTAAATTGCAAAGGAAAAAAAGAAAATGAACTGACACTTTATTGTGTATTACCACCCGTTCCAGAAAAAACAGCCGCTAATGCAGTGACGATTGAAAGAGGGACATCGGTTAAAATGCGCAGCTTTGATGATGCAAAACCAAGCATTAATTTTGATGAAAAAAAAATGCTGGATATCATTAATGCAGAACTTCAAGTCTGTAAACAACTCAATCAAACCACGCAAGCGCTCGCAATATCTTGGATTGTTGATATAAAGTCTAAAATTTCCGTAGATTGGGGTGATGTAACTATTAATAGCGGCTTATCATCGTGTACGAAAGCGGTTGTAACCACCTTTCCATACCCTAAATTTTCTAAAACAATGGTTTTTAACACCACCTTTTAAGCAATCATGCAAAAACTAGAGCGTATCAAAAAAAAGCAGTTATTGTTTTTTGTTTTTGTGGCGTTTCTTGCAGGTTTTTTAGTGGATTTAAATTTTGGAACCAAGCTTGATGATTGGATTCATGATTCAGCGGTGGTTTTTCAGCATCGAACTGAATGGAAGCATTCAGCCATTGTGGTTTTAGATGATGGCGTTCCTTTTAATGTTGGCAGACGACAGGCATTACCTTTGTTTGCAAAAGCAACTGAACGTTTAATTGAAGCAGGCGCGGAGGGGGTATTTTTAGATGCAAGAGTTTCTAAAGAAGTTGAAGCACGAATGCCCTATGCTCACTGCATTAATACCGATGACTCCGTGCAATGGTCCGAGCCAAAATGTTGGGTAGGATCCGATCAGCAATGTCTGGTTAATGGCAGTGAATTAGGTATGGCACCGCTAAAGATGAACAACAATGCGATTAATCTTTTTCGAATTGCGCCGTATTTAAATAAAAGCCATGATTTACCTGATTTTTTATTGTTTGGTTTTGAGGTCATGGCGCTTATTCCTGAAACAGGTCTTGCCGCAAGTGACCGCTTAGTCACTTTTAATGACCCTGTTGCTCGCTGGCTTGATTTGAGCCAAGATCATGCGATACATGCCTTAATTAGCTTAAGTTCTTTCAAAAATATAGACGCTTTATACACAGCGCAATTTTCCGATGAAACCTGTAATTTAACTCACCCCTGTCGACGTATACGCCTCAGTAAACCAAGTTATCAAACTAAAATGGAAGGCTCACGTCTTATTTTACCCGTTAGTTTATTAGCGTCTTGCGATGAAAAAATTGCACAAAAAGCGGCGGTATTACTCAAAGACAAACTGGTTATTTTACAACTGTCTGCCCCTAATGAAGCGACTGATTTAGTGGTTACCGCAATGACGACAGCGGTTTTTGGGCCTAAACAAATGACCCCTGGTGCGCAATATTTATTGGATGAAGTTGAAACCTTGATGAACCAAGATAGCCCTGTGCCACCGTTGCCCTTTTTAAAAATAACGTTATTAATAGTGGTGGCATTTTTAAGTGTCATGGCAGGATTATTATTTCAGCAAGCATTTTTATGGATTTTAGCGATTGGTGTTTTTGCGATGCTAAGCGCTTTGTGTTTTATCAACCCCATTGTGCAATTATGGCCAGTTGCCGCCGTGATGATGGTTTATTTTGTGGGTGCAGGACAAACAACGGCGGTTTTAATGTTAGTTGGGACTAAAGAAGGACGCTTATTAAGGCGTTATATTCCAGAACAAGTTCGCAATTTACTCATGCCATTAAAAATAGAAGAATCATTCAAAAATAAACGTTGCCATGTAGTGGTATTAATGAGTGATTTGGCAGGCTATACAACCGTTACAGGCTTATTAAAAGAACCAAGCTTAGTCTTGGATTTAATGAATGATTACCTTAATGAAACCTCCTTTGTGCTTCAAAAAAAATACGGCGGTGTTTTAGAAGCTTATGTCGGGGATTTGGTCTGTTATTACTGGCAAGCCGATGATAAGCAAAATCGACCCCATGTTTACGAGCAAACCTTATTGGCGGCAATCGAGCTTAGCACTTTGCAAAAAGAATTTTTTTCATCCCTAGAACAACGCTATAAAAATAGAATAGATCAAGAATCGCTACGGCAAATAAGTTTGATTATTGATGCAGGGATTGCCATTTCAGTGGGGGATGTTGTCATGGGCGAGTTAGGCCCTGAACAAGGAATACGAAAATTTGGTATTTTAGGTGACCCTTTAAATTTAGCCTCTCGAATTGAAGGTTTAACACGGCGGTTTAGCACTGACATTATTATCTCAGGCACTCATATTAAGGCGATCACTTCGGCAGGTTTAATGGGGAGACGATTAGGAAGTTTTCGCGTAAAAGGGCGCTTGTTGCCTGAAACACTTTATGCGATTGGTATGGAGCATGATTTGTATTTTGAAAAGGCTGAAATCGCCCAGTGGGAAGTATGGTTAACCGCGGTTGAAAATAAATCAACTCGTCAAGTTGAATGCCCTAGCTGTTATGAAAAAGATAAAAATACCCTCAATGATTGGTTAGTTCAAGGACTTTTGAATGATGAGGGAACATGGTGTCTTGATAATAAATAAGGCAATAATTGTTATCTGAAATGAGGGATTTACGCCAGATAACAAAATGCTTTTAACGTAGCTTAATCGTCATCTTTAACAATTTTCCCCGATACCGCACTTACTTCCACACCTACTTTAGCGCCTTTTTTTGTTTGGATTGAAAAATCATAAACAGGTTCGCCATTTGATTCAATTTCATATACAACCGATTTAATCGTTCCAGACTGAACTTTTAAGGCTATTTTACGTGCTTGAGCTTCGGTAAATTTTACTTTTTCTTTAAAGCCTTTTGCATTGGCAGAAGCCACTATTTTTTCAACACTCATAGCGGTTACAGGAATCATTAGTGCGGTTGTAAGCGCAAGCGTCAGAATATATGTTTTCATGAAAATTATTTTTATCTATTAACAAAAAGAGCGCGCATGATAATCATTTTTATCACTAGAGTAAAGTTTATTTGAAATTATATTTAAGGGATCTGCCTTAATTTCAAATCAACTAAAATATAACAACTCATTATTGCAAATAAGAATCATTCGTATTAGTATGACTATTCTAACCTAGGAGCCAGTAATGAAAACTTATCAACTAAAACAGCCACTAACTCTTTTTCATGACATTTTTATAAAAGTTCAAAAATCCATCTTGAAGGTTACACTTTATGGTGAAAAAAAAAGCATTAATAGAGTGTTATGTTCTTATGAAGAAAATCATGACACGATTCGTATTGAAATGGATGTTGACAAGATATGGATGCTTTTTGCACAACATCAAATTTGCATGGAAGATTTACACTGTTTAGACAATCATTCAAAACAACAACTTAGAAAAATTTGTTTGAAAACGTGCCTTTATAGACGAAACCCATCCCAGCATTATTCAGATGTGAATAATTTAAGAAAGCAGCACTTTCAGACAAATTTCTCTTTTCAGGCGAAAGGATTTAAATCAGGAGAATTAATATGAGTAATAATCCTTTTCCGTTTTTTACCATTAAAGA
>JAGLBU010000016.1 GCA_023146575.1 Methylococcales bacterium | reverse complement strand
CTAGGCGATAAAACAGTTGAATTTGATGCCCGTTTTTCAGGAAACCCGATGAAAGTCATCGCGCCTATTCCCGCTATTTTAGCGATCTACGCGAAAGAAAATAATCAAGGAATGGTATTTGATCCAAGCGAAGAAGCGGACGTTGAACCACCCATAGAAAAAGAAACAGCCCCTAAGCGGCCTCAATTAAAAATAGTAAAATAAGCATTTATTTTTTACTAGGGCTGTAAAGCGTTGAAACATTGCCACTACTTTTCTTTGGCGCTGAGGAAATTTTGGCACTTCCACGCTTTTTTACTTGATCAATACGGATAATTTCATGGATTGGAATAAAGGTACGATGAACACTTTCAAATTCCTTTCTTAATTTTTCTTCGGCAGGATCAATGAGTAAGGCACTTTGTTCACCAAAAACAAACTCTTCAATAATAATAAAACCATACATATCCCCTTCATACACATTACGCGCATAAATTTCGTAAATTTCATCACGATTAAAGAATATAACTTTATAAATATAGGTTTCTGACATTTTTTTAGCTTGTATTACGGATAATAAACTGTATTTTACCTGTATTTATTTTAAAATATACGATTAAAACACTAAGCCTATTTTTAAAATAAGCCTTAAGCGACCGTCCAAATAATTCTATTGAAAAATAAAGTATAAAATAGTGTATATTCTGCGATACATCTCGCAAAATTTAAGGGGATTTTATCACAGCCTTCTATTATTCTTGATATGCGCTTTAATCTACACTACAGTATTTCTAGAATAGAAATATTTCATCCCTCGTCCAAAATACATTAAGCATTACCCTTCATCCTTAACTAGGGCTTTATGAATGAGTTTAAAAAATAAAGATAACTTACAGCGTACAATGATCCTGTATTTCATGTTGATTGTGTGTGCGGCATTATTGGTCACCGTTGAATTTGTTTTTGATGTTCAAAGTGTCGATTTAAAAAATATTTTATTAGAAAATTTTAAAAAATTAGCCAATGGAGACCTTACCAAACTTGATGTTTTTGAGCCTCTTGAAGTCCTTAGAAATAAAGCCATTTTAATGATTGGTATTATCATGTTTGTGACTATTATTGTCCTCACAATGTTGATTAAAAATATCACAGGTCCTTTGCAACACATGATTGACCTGTCTAAACAAATTTCAGATGGCGATTTAACTCAAACCATTGATATTGATTCAAATAATGAACTTTCTCAATTAGGTGGGGTAATTAATGAAATGTCCACAAACTTACAAGAAGTCACCATGATCTCAAAAAACATGAGTGATACGGGTGAACGCTGCATTAGTCATGTTCGAGAGTTACTTGAAGAAGATGTTACCCATAGCAAAAAAACCGCCGAAATTTTAAGTGAATTAGAACAATTGCAAGATGATTTTGAAACCTTAAAATTTTTTACAGAATGCTTTCAATTAAAAGGCATTAACGGAGACTCCGATGCTTGAATATTGGTTTGTATTTCCAATGGCGATTATAATTTCAACCGCAGCCTCTTCGGTTGGAATTGGCGGTGGGGTTTTATTGATGCCTTTCTTTTTAATTGTGCTTAAATTACCCCCTGAAATTGCCGTTGTCACCTCATTAATGACACAAACTGCTGGCATGGGTTCTGCAAGTTTCACCTGTTACCGACAAGATAGAATTGATTTTAGGTTAGCGTGGTTAATCCTCGGAATTGCCGTCCCTGGTGTCATTTTTGGCGCGTATTTAGTCCAGTTTTTAGAAGCCAACCGAATCCAATTAATCTTAGGTTTAATGGTGATGACAACCGCTTTTGTATTTGTCTCCTCTGAACAAAAATACAACGATGTTGGTAAAAGTAAAGTCGATATGAAAAAAGCTTATCGTCATGCATGGGTTACCGTCCCTGCCTCTGTCGCCAGTGGTATGTTAAGTATTAGCTTAAGTGAATGGCTCATCCCCATTATGCGCAGCAAATTATCCTTAAGCATGAGTAATTCTATTGGTACCTGTCTTTTTATCGCCCTGTGCGTTAGTTTAATCGGTTTATCCAGTCATATCGTAATGGGTGGAAATCCAAGCTATGACATCGTTGTTTGGACCATCCCTGGGGTATTAGTCGGCGGACAAGTAGGGTCTAGAATCACAAAAAAAATTAACGAGCGCCTGTTAAAAGAAGCCTTCATATTTTTACTGACTTTGGTTGGGATTCATTTGGTTTATAATGCCTATTAAGCCCTTAAACGCACACATATCGTCAAAGTTGCTTAATAACCACGATCACTTTATAATCTCCCACAGCTTAACTTGATTCAGCTAGGCTTAATTCATCAAATCTTTGGAGAACTTATCATGAAATGGGAAACACCAGCTTATACCGACCTACGCTTTGGCTTTGAAGTAACCATGTATATCTACAATCGTTAAACATCACGACTTTTGATAGAAAAAGGGGCTATTAGGCTCCTTTTTTTTGCCTGTCACTTGGGAATATCGTATGATTTTGTTTTTTATCTCACAAATACAGATTAATTATGAAAATACGGGTTTTAGGTTCAGGCGCGGGCGGTGGTTTTCCACAATGGAATTGCAGTTGCCCTAATTGTAAAGCAGTGAGAGCAGGCACAATCAATGCCACGCCACGTAATCAATCCTCCATTGCCATCTCTTCTGATGGTGAACATTGGGTGCTATTTAATGCCTCTCCTGATGTTCGCACACAACTAGAAAACTTTCCTGAGATTCA
>JAGLBU010000159.1 GCA_023146575.1 Methylococcales bacterium | reverse complement strand
GTGGTTTCCAATAAAATTAATCCTTGCTCTAAAATGGATTGTGTCGGCGGCAAGGTCTCGTTTAACGCTAATTTCAATTGTTTGACTAAGATTTTATAATCGGCTTGCCTTAAAATTTGTAACGATAAAAACCGCAGTAATGTGCCTCGGCAATCGTCTATTAATTGCTGATTAAATTGCCTCAGAAGCTTTAATTGCATCCCCGCCCAATTTTCTTGAGCAACAAAACAAGGATTCCCCGCCAGCCCAATCAATCCATTAATTCGATTAGGAAATCGTTGCGTTAAATCCAAGGCGATCGTCATCCCCATTGACCAACCTAATACGGTGCAGCTTTGGCTTGGAAACTGTTTTATTAATGCCTGACTAATATTTTCCAAGGTAAATTTTTCTAAATAATCACTGTGTCCATGCGAGGGTAAATCCAAACAAATCACTTGATAATTTTCAGCCAATTTTTTAGCAAATTCACGCCAAACACCTGTGTGCATTGCCCAGCCATGCAGTAAAACAATAGGATCACCTGTACCATAAACTTCTTTATGTATATTCATTTAATATCATCTAAAAGACAATTCACTCAGTAAACAAATATGCCCTAATGCATGAGTTTTAGCGTAATGACGTTTATCAGCGGTGATAAAAATACCCTGATTACAGAGTGCCATTGCATGAAAAATAGCATCATAAATTGAAGGGTAACCACTTTTCACATGTCCATCTGCTATAATTTCCAAAGCTTTTTTACGTTCATTATCGGTCACAGCGCGCATTTTCATTAAATGTTTTTGCACCTCCAATAATTCAATCACCGCCTTTAACGGCACATCACATCGTTGAGCGGTATTAATCACCTCTAAATATAATAAATCAGGGGCAAGTAACACTATTTGTCCTGATGCCGCCTGAATAAATAATTGTTGCGCCTTATCTCTATCGACCTCATCCAAATAAAGTTTATTAAAAACAGAACTATCCACCACGTAACATTGCATGGCTAATCCTTACTATTTTCAATGACTTGATTAATGCGCCCTGTTCTCACATCACGTAAAATATCAATTGAATTTTGATTAATTTTATAGGGTTTAAACGCTAGAATTTTTTCTAACGCCCGTTGTTTATGCCAGTCATCTATCGCGTTTTTAATCGCGGCTGTGATGAAGGAGGCACGCTCCCCTTTAGCCGTAATATTATCTAATTCATATTTTAAATAATCATCAATAGTAATACTAATTCGTTGCATTTTGACACCTTTTAAAGCACTTAAAGTAAGACTATAGCATGATCGTTATTTTATAAGCGTCGCTTTTCTTAACGCCATTAATAAGCCATCAACATCTTTTTCACTATGATTCGCCGACAGTGTGACCCGCAATCGAGCCTTGTTTTTTGGAACGGTAGGCGGTCTAATCGCGGTGACTAAAAAGCCTTGTTCCAATAATTTTTGGCTGATTGCCAGCGCTTTTTTGGTATCACCCATTAAAATAGGCTGAATCGGGGTTTCGGAGGGCATTAACGTTAAGCCCAAAGCTTTTGCACCTTGTTGAAACTGCTTAATTAACACTAGTAATTTTTCTCTACGTTCAGGTTCATTGATAATAATCGTTAAACTTGCCGAAGTCGCCTTTGTAATTGCGGCTGGCATCGCGGTGGTGTAAATATAGGTACGGGCTTTTTGAATCAAGGTTTCAATTAAATCCTCAGAGCCTGCAACAAACGCACCTGCGGTGCCAAAGGCTTTGCCAAACGTTCCCATTAATATCGGCACATCGGTCGTGGTTAAATTAAATTGCTCAATCACACCTGCGCCTGTTTTTCCTAATACCCCAAAACCGTGGGCATCATCGACCATTAATGCCGCCATGTATTTTTTTGAAGTAGTCACCAATTGATCTAAAGGTGCAACATCCCCATCCATACTAAACACGCCATCGGTGATAATCATTTTTTTAGCCGCCGTTGAACGCGCTAATTTTGTCTGTAATTGGTCGACATTTTGGTGTAAATAGCGCTGAAATTTTGCCCCTGACAATAAACCTGCGTCCATTAATGAGGCGTGATTAAGCTTATCCTCAAAAACCGCATCCTTTTTGCCAACTAAAGCCGTAATCACACCCATATTCGCCATATAACCTGTGGAAAATAATAAGGCTCTATCACGGTTGGTAAACTCAGCGAGTTGTGTTTCTAAAACATGATGGGCAGTGCTATGCCCACAAATTAAATGTGCTGAACCACTGCCCACACCATATTGATCCACCCCTTTTTTAAACGCCTGAATAACGTGAGGGTGATTCGCCAAGCCTAAATAATCATTACTGCAAAAATTAATGACCTCGCGCCCATCCAACTTTATGTTCACGCCTTGAGGGGAATCTATGATTTTTCGAGAACGATACAAGCCTTGTTGTTTTAACAATTCAAGCGCCGATTTTAGCTCAAAATTTTTCATGATTTAGGCGTAACTTGAACCACCTGAATGCAAACCTAAACGATCAAATAACACTTGATCATGGTTGGTCATCGGGTTATCGGTGGTCAATAATTTATCACCATAAAAAATAGAATTTGCTCCTGCAAAAAAGCACAAGGCTTGCATTTCATCGGACATTTCCTTGCGCCCTGCTGATAAGCGTACGCGCGATTTAGGCATTAAAATTCGTGCCACCGCTAAAGTACGAATAAAAACCAGTGGATCTAAATCGTCCAAATCACTTAATGGCGTACCTTCAACTTTCACTAGCATATTAATGGGGACACTTTCTGGATGATTCGGTAAATTTGCCAATTCTTGGAGTAATTTGGCTCGATCTTGTGCCGATTCCCCCATACCAACAATGCCACCACAGCAAACATTAATCCCTGCATCGCGCACACGTTTTAACGTATCCAAGCGGTCTTGGTAGCTTCTAGTGCTAATAACTTCGGAATAATAATCTTCTGAGGTGTCCAAATTATGATTGTAATAATCCAGCCCACCTGCTTTTAAGGTTTTAGTTTGCGCATCGGTTAACATGCCAAGCGTCACACAGGTTTCCATTCCTAACGCTTTCACGCCTTGCACCATTTC
>JAGLBU010000158.1 GCA_023146575.1 Methylococcales bacterium | reverse complement strand
TTCTTTGAAACGGCCGCAATAACTGTTTTATTTTTAGGTTTACGCTGAGGTTTATTTTTCTTTGAAACGGCCGCAATAACTGGTTTATTTTTAGGTTTACGTTGAGGTTTGTTTTTCTTTGAAACGGCCGCAATAACTGTTTTATTTTTAGGTTTACGCTGAGGTTTATTTTTCTTTGAAACGGCCGCAATAACTATTTTATTTTTAGGCTTACGCTGAGGTTTATTTTTCTTTGGAGGTGTTGCAATAACTGTTTTATTTTTAGGTTTACGCTGAGGATTTTTGTTATTTAAGGTCGTAGCAACAATTATTTCATTAGTCGTTTCAGTTGATAAACCTTTTTCTGCTGTAATTGTTTTAGCTGTATCGTTTTGATTTAGTGCCACGATAAGGGTTTTCCCTTTGTTTAAATCAGCAAGAACTGTTTTAGGTGATATTTTAGTTGGTAGTTTATCGAACGAACCCGTTATATTTTTTCCTGTTGCCAGTGCCACCATTAAACCTGAATCACTTTGAGGCTGTGTTGTTCTAGCGGATGCTATTTCAAGTTGCTCGGTTTGTTGTTGTGCTGTTCTAATGGCGGTTGAAAGACTTTTTCCTTTGTTTAATTGTTTAATAACCTTTGATTGAAACTGAGGTTTATTTTTTACCGCTTGACGGATATTTTTACCCGATGCAATGGCAGTAATTAAAGGCGATGGGGCGGTATTTGTTTTTAACTTTTTTCGAGTTTCGGATAGGTTTTTTATTCGCTTTAATGCGGTAGAAATATTTGCACCTCTGGCAATAGATGACACTAATTTTTTAGGGGTTATGCTTCCAGTTTCACCATTACTTTTTATCACTTGGTTTACCGCTTTCGAGACGTTTTTTCCAGAGGATAAAGCAGTGAATAATTTTATTTTAGGGTTATCCTGATTGATTTTAGTTGCAATAGATATTTTGGTGTTTTTAACTGCTGTGGCAATAGCTGTTGAAGGATTTCCTCCCTTTGATAATATAGAATTAAGGTTTTTTTTAATATTTTTATTTGCTATTATTTTATCAATGTTTTTTCCCGTTGCTAAGGCTTGCAAAAAGCTTAATGGCTTTTTTTTAGACATACCAATAATTTTCTTTGCTTGGGCATTAGCTTTTGAAATGGAATGGCCTCCTGCTATTTTTTTAAGAAATGTTTTTTTAAATTTTTTTTGAGCAAAAGCAGGAATACCTTGTTTATCCATAAAGGCTTCAACAGATTTACCTTTTGCAAGTGCTAACAAGACGCTATTATTTTTTTGTGAAATTGATTTTTTGGTCGCAGTAATTGTTGTAATATGTTTATTTGCATTTAAAATGGCGGTTTTCGTTGTTTTACCCTTACCCAACTCGGTTAATAGTTTTTTATTGAATAGCCTATTTTGTGACTTAGGAGAATAGGATGGAAATACCTTTTTAATACTTTTTCCTGATGCAAGTGTTTTAATAAAAGGAGAATTCGAGTGGGGTTTCTTGATTTTTTGACGGGTTTTACGATGTAATACAAGGCTTGATCTCGCTAACGCCAAGGCTTTTTCAATGGATTTATTTTTTTTAAATGATCGCTGAAGGGATTTAAGAAATAAAGCTTGTTCCTTCTTAGTTTTTAGTTTTGATAATATTCCTTTTAATAAAGGACTTAAATTTTTTCCTGTGTAAAGTGCTTTTTTTAAGGACTTATATTCTTGTTCAGAAACAATATGAGGTACTTTGTTATTTTCTTTTGCCTCTAAAGGTGAGAAAAATATAATGTTAATCAATAGGATGAAATTTAAACTGAATGTCTTAAATTTATTCATTTTATATACCCCAGTCACCTGTTAATTATTATCTGCATCATTATTTAAAGGTTCAAGAGAACTTTTAGGCGTTGAAGGATGAACTAGGGGCGTATCTTCTGTACTGGTATTTTCATCTGGCGCTATAGTGATATAACCTGCTTGTAAAAAAGAGGCATGAATAGCTTCTAAAACTTTCACTTTGAGCGGTATTTCTTCACCAATATCTTTAATAAAAAAACTCACTAAATAAGTATTTGTACCATTAACTTCTAAGGATATTAAGCTTTGTTGTGTTGCTTTTATGATATTTATTTCAGGCATATTTTCTAATGACCTCTTAAGTAAGGAAATAACTAATGAGGGCTTATATTCTTCTGAAAATGAAAATTCTTGGTCAATACGACTATAGGTAGAAGAATAATTAATTATTTGGCTGCTTGCTACCGTTCCATTAGGAATACTAATAATATTATTTTGTCGATCTATTACCCGCACTGATCGCCATGTAATATCAATTACTTTTATTTTATCAAACGCACCAATTTTTAACCAATGACCAATAGAAAAAGGTTTTTCTATATTGAGTAAAATACCAGAAAAAATATTAGCAACATTACCTTGAATAGCAATACCAATAATCATGGCTAAAACACCACTTCCTGCCAATAAATGCCCTAAAGGCTTATTATAGATAACAGCGATAATATAAAAGATACTTATAATATAAACAATAATGGTGATGCAATATCGAATTAACCCTGGAACTTTATGCCCTGTTTTTTGTTCTATAGATTTAAAGTAAAATCGATTAATAGCTAAATTAACTAATACCGAAATTAATAAACAAAGCCCAGCATCGGATGCTCGTATTAATTGTTCTATGTATTCAGGGGTAAGTTCTTTTTTAAGCGCCTCTTCAATTCCTAAGTTACTGATAGAAATAAGCAGTAATGGCCAAGAGATAACACGAATAATCCAAGAAGACATTAACCAAAAATGCCCTGTAAGCTTTTGATCAATAATCCGTGCAGCAGCGGCTGCAACAAAACCAAAAATACTAATATAAATATAATAGCCAGTAGGAATTAAGTTATGTATGTTGACCTTTGTTTCTTTTAATAAAATACTGTAATTTATATTTGAAAATAGAGCGGGCATTACATTATAGCCAACATAGGATGGATCCCCTAAAGAAGACTCGCGTTTGATTCCTTGTGAAAGCCATGCATCTTGAATTCCCCAACCTAAAGAGGGTAATAAGAGAGTATTTTTTTCAAGTTTTTCTTTTAAACGTAATTTTTTAGAGAAGTTCATACCCAAAACATCAGCTACATAAATAATATTATTTTTATTTAAGACTCTATGCTTAAAATCTAAACCTATTAAATGTGAACCATAAACTCTTTTAAACGATTGAAAATTTAATTTAAATTTTGCTTTAATATGATATAACCGAAAGAAATAACCTTTTTTTTCATCCGATAAAAGAGGTTTTTTAAGTGAAATTTTTTGATCTGCAACAAGGTTTGAAAATACAATATCGGCTGGATTAAAGTTTCCTTTATAACGAAACCAAATGTTAAAGTCTAATTCTGCTATTTCTTTGTCAAAATCAATACTATTTATTCTTTTTAATTCAATTCCCGTATAAATAACATCTGTTTTATACATAAATGTATTATTTACATATAAAATTTTACCTTTTTTTAATTCTTGCAAATAATCAATAGTGATATTTTTTTTAATGGGTTGTAGTTGTGTTGTTGCGGCAATAATGTCACGCCCTTCATAAATACCCATTTGAACGGGAATTTTTCTTTCCCCATTTTTTGTTAGAAAAACAGCCTCGCCAATATCTATTTTTTGTTTTCCTTTATCAGATAAAGTAGCAAGATAGGCTTTAATTTTTTGGCGATAGGATGGGGTTGGAGCTAATTTTTTTGTTGAATTTTCTAACATTCCTGCTGTAATTATTTTTGCCGCATGATAAGCATAAGCAGCAACCCAATCAGGCTCTATGCCATATTTATTTAAATAAAGGTTTTTAAACTGCTGGGCTTTAGCATTTGCGGTATCAAATAATAAAGGGGAGGTAAATAGTAATTGATGGGTATAATCTGCAGTTGGCGTATTGTCTTTTTTTAATTGATTGATTGCATTGATAAATTCATTGTGACCAACAACATCCGTACCCACTATTTTATTTTCGATGCCAGCCTGACGTGCTTGAACAATAAAACGGGCAGACTCAACGGCATTGCCTACAATAAAAATCATCCCTAAATCTTGCTTGTCTTTTATTTCATAAATAATATCAGCAATAGATTGCTGTGTATTGTTGATATCAAAAGGATAGGTGTAATTAATTAAAGTTCCAAAACGTTCATAGACAGCGGCAAACTGATTTGTGATATTAAGGGCTTGGTTTGTATTGGCATGAACAATGGTAATAATATCTTCATCTAAAACATTATGAGTGTAATTTGCAATAAATTTTGCTTGGTGGTCTTCCTCAAAACTTAATGAATAAAGCCAGTTATTACGAGTGGTAATAACTTTTTTAATAGACTGGTTATTTAAGAGAGAAATATTTTTATTGTTATAAAGTGTGTCAATATATGAAATATTATTTGCGCTTATATTACCAATAATAGCCACGACACTCTCTAATGTTTTGGCATTATTAAACGCATTATTCCCCGAAGTAGAGAGAGAAATATTTTTTAAATTAATTTTATGGCTTTTTAAACGCTTAGAACTATTAAACTCATCTAAAAAAAGTTGTGCGCCATTTTGCATGGAAAGAGTTGGTTTTTCAATAGACCTGTCTTCTGTAACGGTTAGTCCTATATAGGTTATTTCACGTTTATTTTTTTGAAATAAAAAAAAGTAGGTGATTAGTGAACCTATTATTCCAAGGGCTATTATTATGCAAATTATAAAAAAAAGTTTTTTCTGACGAGTGATTGGCATAGGAAGGTTATAAATAGATAAAATTATTATTATTTTTGGTATAATATGGAGCCTTCATTTATACTCAAAAGGTGGTTTTTATGAATAGAGTACTGGTATTTTTAAGCTCTACAGCCGCCACTACAGAAAAAAAAGCATTTGTTCAGTATATACTAATTTAACAGATAATAAATGCAAGATTTTATCCTCAATAGAGTATGAAGAAGATAATTCGTCCAAACAACTTTGCTCAGGTTAAAAGAAGATGGTTGAGTTTCTATTACGATCACTAGCCCTGATAAAACCTTGTATCCATAAAGGGTATTGAACGATTGTTATGCCCTCTCAAAAGCTAAAAATTTATGATTGAAACCCTGCCGCATTTAGAAAGCTCGACTTTTCCAACGTTAACCCGTGGGGTATTAGAAATACTACAACTTAATTTAGGCTATTTATGTAATTTGAGTTGTTTGCATTGCCATGTGAATGCAGGCCCTACGCGTAGTGAATTAATGGGCAAGGACACTATTGATCAAGTGTTAGCGTTTGCACAAAAAACAGGGGTTAAAATGCTGGATTTAACAGGGGGTGCGCCTGAGATGAATCCACATTTTCAGTATTTGATTCAAGAAGCCACGCAATTAAATATTGAAGTGATTGATCGCTGTAATTTAGTGATTTTAGAAGAACCTGAGTATGAAAATTTAGCGCAGTTTTTGGCCGAATATAAGGTGATCGTCGTTGCCTCATTGCCTTGCTATTTAGAAGAAAATGTCGATAAACAACGCGGTAATGGTGTATTTCAAAAAAGTTTAACCGCCTTAAAACGCTTAAATGATTTGGGTTATGGACAAAAAAATAGTCCTTTAAAACTGGATTTAGTTTTTAATCCACAAGATGCAACTCTGCCACCCCCTCAAAAAGCCTTAGAAGCCAGCTATAAAATCCATTTAAAACAACACTATAATATTGATTTTAACCACTTATACACCATTACCAATATGCCAATTAAACGCTTTGGTAGTACTTTGATCAGTAAAGGAGGGTTTGATGACTATATGCAATTATTAGTGAAAAACCATAATCCTGAAACCTTGGCACAAGTGATGTGTCTTAATACCATTAGTGTTGATTGGCAAGGCTTTGTTTATGATTGTGATTTTAATCAAATGCTGAAATTATCGTTATCAAATCAACACAGCCAAACCCATCTGAGTGATTTAATTGACGGCCATTTTATCCCGTCCAAAATTGCAACTCGTCAGCATTGTTATGGCTGTACCGCAGGGCAAGGCAGTAGCTGTAGTGGCGCACTTTCCTAGTATCGGGCGTTTGATTTGAAAAAAAGTTGTAAACAAGCGCTTTATTGCGGTTAAATAGGGGGGATTTCTTCACAATCCCTTGGTTAAAAAAATTATGAAAATACGCTTAATTTCTCCAGCAAAAATACTTATATTATTATCAGTCAGTGTATCATCCATTGCTTTTAACCCTGCTAGCGCCAAGTCTGATATGGAAATTATGGCGGACGTACAGCGAGCCAGAGAAAAATTACGTGAAAAAGCGGGACACGCGAAACATGAGATGAAACCTGTTGAGGAAAGTCAAAAATATCGCGGGGTTTTTTATGGTTATTTACCGTGTGATGATTGCGCGGGTGTAAAGATGACCTTATCGCTTAAAAATAAACAAAATTATTTGTTGGTCACGCAATATGCCCGATCCTCTAATAAAGAATATTATGAGAAGGGAAAATATGAGTGGAATAAAAAAACGCGCATGGTCACACTCACGTCACGAAAAGCTGGAAAGATACAAAAATATAGAATCAAAAATGAAGGAAAATTAATTCTATTAAGCCCAGATGGTGTGACACTCAAAGGCAATCAAAATAAATATACCTTACTGAGAACCGATAAAAATAAAGCCCGTTCAGTTCATATTCATTAACCAAGGTTTTAAAATGAAACGCATTATTTTCTTATTAAGTAGCTTATTTTTTCCTCCCTTGTTGCTTGCACAAGAAAATACCTCGGTTTACACTGATTTATCACAATGCAAAACACTTGCATTTAACCATCGTCCAGATGGCATTCCTGCTTCACTAAAACATTGCGTGGGGATTAAGGGGTATTCGATTAATGTCATTGATGAAAATTATCACGAAAACCTTTCGATTGAAGCGCCAGATAATCACCAGAGTACGATTGCTTTAAATATTTCATCTGTTGGAAAAAAGGCAGAATGGCGAATGAAAAAAGTGGGGAAAAAATTAATTCCAATGGCTGTTATTATAAGAGTGAGCGATATAAGAAGTGATAGTAAAGCATATTTAAGCGTGACAAAAATTACGGATAAAGTAACCTGTCTTGTTGAGAGAATCCCCGTACAGGTATCGCAAAATGAATTAGCACGAAAATCAGCAGACCAATCAGCAAATAAAACGTGCATTAATTTTGATCTTGAATGATACGGTAAAGAAGTGTGCTTAAGGCTATTGTTTAAGCACCCTTCTTTTATATTTACCTATTATTTTTTAACTTTTTTCTGCACTGATTTTTTTTCAACGGTTTTGGGTTTAGATAACAACGCATTTTCTTTTTCCATTCGTTTTTTTGCTGTTTTTTTCTTTCTTTTTAGTAATTTTAAAAAGGCTTTCGCTGTAATAGTTTTGCCGTTTATCATCACATCTGTTGCAATACCACGCTGGCACATTTCTTTCGCATTCATCCAGAAATCTTTACCAAGTAACATTTCTTTAAATTCAGCTTCGGTCAAAAAATCTTGACGTACCACAATATCATGGAAAAATTGTTTCATGGTTCGTGAGCTGTGTTTGACTCGACTTTTAACATTGCCGCCTTTTCCCACCACAAAATGCGCATAATCGTGAAACATGAGATCAGAATAAGGGTAAATTACCCGTTTTTCAGCCATACAAAATAACAACGCGCCCATACTGTAGCCAACGTTATCCAAGTACGCTGTGGTGCGACCGCTAAATTTTTCGAGCATCACATTAAAAAACTGTTGACCTTCCCTCACATAACCACCGCCAGAATTAATTCTAAGCTCTAGCTCATCATTTGGGTTGGCTTTTCTTAATTCATTAAAAACCGCATGTAAGCCTTTTTTTATTTCACTAAAACTTGAAATATAGACTCGAAAAACACGGTATTTGGGGGTAATTTTATAGGTTTTTTCTTCGGCGCTAACCAGTGTTTTTCGCTCCCCTCGATCATCTATAAAGAGGGTGTGAAATTCACTATTAATACTTTTTGCACGTGCAATATCAAGGTTTGTAAGGTTTTGTAGATTATTTGTCATAGCATTATTTGTCCTATTATTTTAAAAGTTCAAACAGTTATTCAAAACGTAAGTGGAGAGGCTAAGATGAGGCGTTACTCGAAAAACGAAACGCTTTAAAACAGTGAAACAACGCATCCTTTTGTGATAATGTTATCATGATTTCACTTAAAATCTTGTATAAATTCTAATAACTTTTACGTCTAATGTCGCTGCTCCAGCCGCTGTCACAAGCCTTGCCACACCACCAATAACACATAAATCATACTCTGTTTTGGTCATTGAATTTACTCTGAAAATAAAAAACTAAAATTAATTTATAGCACAGATAGAGGCGTTATGAGGAATTAGGATAGAATTAAATTTTCAATCTTAAGAAAGGTGTAAAACATGTTCAAATTAGTATTAATGGTTTTTATTTTAATGGCGAGCCAAGCTTTTGCGGAGGGAGAATCTAAAGGTGGTGTTCCTATGCAATATCAGGGCGACTGGGCGGATGACTTAAAACATTGTGGTGCAACAGATGTTATGAATTTAACCATTACCGCACGCTATATTAAGGCGTGGGAAAGTGAGGGACGAATTGTTTCAATTGTCAAAAATGGAGAGAATGAGGTTGCGTTTGTTTCAGCACTAACAGGTGAAGGTGAAACATGGCTCGCGTTTAATTATTATCGCTTATCAAAAGATAAACGCCAATTAACCGATATTACCGACCCACTGACCGAAACCCCAGCATTTAGATACCGCTGTCCGAGTAAAAAATAAACAGGTTCATAAAATGACTTACATGCGGTATTTTTTTAATGATTGATTTTTTAAACCAATTTCAGCCGATTCTATTTGATTTAAGCTTAAATGAAACCCTGATTATTGGACTTTTATTTATTTGGACGGGGTTTGTACGTACGGGGTTAGGCTTTGGTGGTGCGGCGTTGGGCTTACCGCTGATGTTATTTGTTCGTCCTGATTTATTATTGTGGCTGCCGATGATTGGCGTGCATTTACTGTTTTTTTCTGGCTTAACCTTGAGTCGCCGTTTGCATCATGTGGATTGGCGTTATTTAGGTTATTCGCTGAGGTTTATCATTCCGCCTGCGTTGATGGGGGTGTTTGGATTGGTGAATTTACCCACATTATGGCTAAATGTGTTTATTTATACGGTCACTATTTTTTATGGCACTATTTGGTTGTTTAACCGCGCGATTGAAAGTCAAAAAAACTGGGTAGACAAATTATTGTTGATTGTCGGCGGTTATGTTGCAGGTATTTCGTTAACAGGTGCACCGTTAATGGTGGCAGTCTTTATGCGAAATGTAGAACGTGAACGCCTGCGTGATACTTTGTTTGTGCTTTGGTTTACGCTAGTGACGATTAAAATGACCACCTTTGTGGTTTTATCGGTTGATGTGCATTTTATAGAAGCATTATGTTTTATCCCTATTGCGGCGATTGGACACATCGTGGGGCTAAAAGCGCATCATAAAATCACGCAAAATGATCGGGTGTTTAAGCGCTGGGTCGGTGCAGGATTAGTTGTGGTGAGTGGGTTAGGGTTGTTTAAGTTGTCGCAAATAGCCTGTATAGAAGATGGTATTTGTTTAATAACTTTGGTTAATGATTATATTTTAGAGTGGTTATATAAATTGGGGTGATTGCAAAAGAATTTAGCCCACGAAAATGACATGGGCTAAGGTGGTAAGGTTAATTATTCAACCGTAACTGATTTGGCTAAGTTTCGAGGTTGATCGACATCAGTACCTTTTAACACCGCGACATGGTAGGACAATAATTGCAGTGGAATGGTGTAAATGATCGGTGCAATTTCATTGGCAGTAATGCTAGGGATGTTAATAATTTGGGTGTTTTCATCCTCAGAGGCTTTCAGGCTTTCATCCATAAAGACGATCAATTGTCCGCCACGAGCGCTGACTTCTTGCATATTCGATTTTAATTTTTCTAACAAGCTGTTATTCGGCTCAATAATAATTACGGGCATGTCATTATCAATTAAGGCTAAAGGCCCATGTTTAAGTTCGCCAGCAGGATAGGCTTCGGCATGAATATAGGAAATTTCTTTTAACTTTAATGCCCCTTCCATTGCAATGGGATAATGCGTTCCACGACCTAAAAATAAAGCATGTTGTTTTTCGGTAAATTGCTCGGATAAGTCTTTGATTGGTTGGTCGAGTTTTAAGACCCGTTCTATTTTTTCTGGCAAGCTGAATAAGGCGGTGGTAATTTTCTCTTCTTGGGTTTGACTTAATTCAAAGCGTCTTCCAATTGCCATGACTAACATTAATAGCGCAACTAATTGAGTGGTAAAGGCTTTGGTCGAGGCAACACCAATTTCAGCGCCAGCTTTGGTTAAAAAAGAGAGATCTGATTCACGGGTTAAGGAGCTTTCGGCAACGTTACAAATGGTTAGGGAGTATTTAGCACCAAGGTTTTTCGCTTCTTTTAAGGCGGCGAGTGTATCAGCAGTTTCACCTGATTGTGAAATGGTGACAATTAAAGTATTTTCAGCAATAACGGGCGAGCGGTATCGAAATTCACTGGCAACATCAATCTGGCAAGGGACTTTTGCTAATTGTTCAAACCAATAGCGTGCGACTAGCCCTGAATGATAACTGGTTCCGCAGGCAATAATTTGAACCGTCTTAATTTTATTAAAAATTTCAGCCGCTTGGTGACCAAAAGCGCTGTCTTGTAAGACATTAGCTAGAAAATTCCCTTCTAATGTTTGTCTAACGGCTTGTGGTTGTTGATAAATTTCTTTGAGCATATAGTGACGGTATTCACCTTTGTCACTTGATTGGGCGCTGAGTTGACTTTCTTTAATTTCACGCTCAACAATTTCATCATTTGCATCATAAATAACCAGTGAGTCGATTTTTA
>JAGLBU010000157.1 GCA_023146575.1 Methylococcales bacterium | reverse complement strand
TGGTTTTAAAATGCCTTTCTAGGAAAAATAATGAGTGATTGTTTATTTTGCAAAATGGCATCGGGTGAGATAAAACCAGATGTGGTTTATGAAGATGAAAAAGTTTTAGCATTTCGAGATATTAATCCTAAAGCCCCTGTGCATATTTTAGTGATTCCTAAAATTCATGTGGCGACGTTGAATGACTTAAATAATGGTGATCTTGCAGGGTTATTATTGCAAACGGTCGCAAAAATTGCACAGCAAGAGGGCGTTGCTGAATCAGGTTATCGAACCATTATTAATTGTAATTCGGATGGCGGACAGGAAGTTTATCATCTGCATTTACATTTATTAGGCGGTAAAAAAATAACCAGTCCGCTCGCATAAACGTTTCAATTTATTATGATTACTGAAATTCACGTTGAAAATTATAAATCGTTGCAGGACTTTACAATGGAAGTCGGGCGATTTAATGTGTTGATTGGTGAAAATGGGTGCGGTAAGAGTAATATTTTAGAGGCAATTACGCTGGCAGGGGCGGCAGAGCTGAATAATCTGGATGATGAATCTTTAGTGTCTAAAGGTATTCGGGTTACTAAACCCCAGTTTATGCGCTCGGCTTTTGAAGTAAACCAACAAGATATAAGCATTGTATTACAGTTAAAAAATTTTAATAAACCTATTGAATATATTCTTGAAAATAAAAATGAGGATAATTCAGAATGGGAGTTTAATCAACTTTTTGGAAAAAATGCGAAAGCGTTTCTTAAAGGATTAATTAAAGACTCAATCGAGAATAAAACAAAACAAGAAAAGGCATCTATTTTTAGGTTTTTGGACGAAATTTTAAATGAAGACCTTAAAAGTTTTATGAAACACTCCTTGAATGATAAAACTCAAGAGTCTGCTAATGAGACAATAGAGGGCATGAAGAGGGACTTTCCTTTTAAACAATTTTTGATTTATTCACCTGAAAATACCGCATTACGAAATTTTGAACAAGAAGGAAACATCCAACCCTTAGGTGTTAATGGACAGGGGTTGCTTAAACTGCTTAAGGTTATTGAGAAAGAGTCAATAGCGTCTAATGAAGAATTTACGGCTTTTAATGAAATTCAGCAAAGTTTAGCATTATTCGACGGATATGAAAAAATTGAAGCCTCGATGAATACTTCGGAAAAGGAACAAAAAACTATTATTCAAGACGTTTATTTAGCGGATGTTTTTGAGCTTTATAGTGCTAATGAAGGCTATTTATTTTTTTTATTTTATACCATCTTAATTATTTCAAAAGAAACACCTGATATTTTTGCGATTGATAATATTGGTGCTTCTCTAAACCCTAAACTCTGCACTAAACTACTGATAGAACTGACACGCCTTGCCAAAAAATACAACAAGCAAGTGTTTGTTACTACTCATAACCCTGCTATTTTAGACGGCATTGATTTAGGGGATGAAGAACAGCGATTATTGGTTATTTCTAGAAATAGAAAAGGACATACGCGCGGTAAACGAATTGATTTAAATAATAAGCCTCGATCATCAACTGATGAACCATTAACATTATCCGAGGCTTTTTTAAATGGTCATTTAGATGTTTGATCTAAAGGGTTTTAACGGAATGAAATTTGAATGAGGCCGTGAAAGTATGAACGTTCCCATCGGATTCAAAAATACTCATATATTATAAAGGTAATCTAAATGGGGTGGTTATTGTTATTTATTGCGGGAATGGCTGAAATTGTGTTTGCCTTAAGCCTTAAATATAACGAAGGTTTTACCAAATTAATCCCCAGTATCGTCACTTGTATTTCAGGGGGGTGTAGTTTTTATTTATTGATGCTGGCGATTAAAACCTTACCATTAGGAACAGCGTATGCGGTTTGGACAGGCATGGGTGCCGTCGGTGTGGCGATTTTAAGTATTTTTTTATTTAAAGAATCAACTGACTGGATACGTTTAGCCTCGATTAGCTTTATTATTATCGGTATCATTGGATTGAAATTAACCTATAAATAATGTTGCATTTAATTTATCAATCGCCTTTAGAAGTGGCAACCTTACAACGTATTAGCACAGATGATAGCGTGTTATTTTTAGAAAATTCACTTTTCCAATTATTAAAAAAAAGCCATTCAGAAAGGTTATTACAAGAAAGCTTAACTTCGCAAGCCCTTTTTGTTTTGGAGGATGAAATTCAACTGCGTGGTATTCAAAAGAATGAATTAAGCCCTCTGATACAGGTGATTAGCTATGATGGTTTTGTTCGCTTAACCCTTGAAAATTCATTAATACAAACATGGAATTAACGCAAAATTCCGAGGGTTTTTTGTGTGAAATAGATGACTGGAATGAAGCGGTAGCATTATTTTTAGCAGGCGAAAATCAGATTGAATTAACCTCCGCGCACTGGGAAATTATTTTTTTTATTCGCCAATATTATAATGATTATCAGCATTTACCCAATGCTAGAGTATTTACCAAAGCGATTGCTAAAAAACTGGGGGCAGAAAAAGGTAATAGTCGTTATTTACATAAATTATTTCCACAAGGGCCTTTAAAATACGTCTGTAAAATTGCAGGATTACCAAAACCCCCAACGTGTTTATAGTTTTTTAATCTCCACTTTGTTTAAAGCGATGAATTTGACGGCGTTGTTTTTTGTTAGGGCGTAATTCTCGTTCTGCATGCGGTAATAATTGCCGTTGTTCTTTATTGATTAGGATTTGTTGCTGACGTTTATCAAGGCTTTCAGGGGTTTCTTGATACCATAAACTCACTTCTGAAGCGGGGCGGCGCTGTTTGTTTAACACTAAAATAGTTAGTTCCCAGCTGTACTGGGCTTTATGGATAAGGAGGGTTGATCCAATCTTCACATCTTTGCTCGGTTTGCAACGTTGACCGTTTACATGAACTTTCCCACCAGAAACAGCTTCTGAGGCTAATTTTCGTGTTTTAAAAAATCGAGTTGCCCAAAGCCATTTATCTATTCTTAACACGTTTAATTCTGACATTGATAAAGATGTAACTTAATAAAAATAAGGATTATTTTACCGTGTTTAAGCAGTTTTCCCCTTTTTATTTTGGTACTAAAGGCTCAAATTTTGATTCTATATGGCTTTCAGTTAATATAAGTCGGCCATGCAAATTCTTTATGAGTAACGGAGAGAGAGATGAATTTGGAAAAAGTTATTTTTGGTTTTTTTATTGTTTTGGCACTAACCTTAAATTTTAGTTTTTTTTTAGGAGAAATAGGTAATTTAAAACATCATAATGTTTTTGAATTATTTGTCGTAATTGTGGTTAATTTGATCGCAACAATTTTAAAATTGGGCGATCGTTCTCAAATTGGTGCGGTGTTATTAGCAACTAGCTTGGTGGCAGATTTACAACTGATTATGGCGGCAACGTATTGGACATTTGCAGAACATATTACAGGGACAGGCGTAACGTCTGAAGTGATCGCAGGGATTGTATCACTTTCAGGAGGTGCTTTATTGGCGAATATTATTTCAGCGGTTATTTTAGTGAGCGAGACATTAATGTCTCGTTTATAAAAACTAAGAGAACTAAGATGCCAAAACCTGTAGATTTAACCCGTGTTACGTTTATTGTGATGCGTGAAATGCGCCGTCCCATTATGGCGTTATTGATTGTGTATTCTATTTCTATCCTTGGAATGACGGTAATTCCTGGGACTGAAAATGTAAAAATGAGTATTTTTCATGCGTTTTATTTCATGACGTATACCGCAACCACAACAGGTTTTGGTGAAATCCCCAGAGAATTTAGTGATGCACAACGTTTTTGGGTGATTATTTGTCTTTATACCAGCGTGGTTATTTGGATTTATGCGATTGGCGCGATTGTGCGTTTATTACAAAATCCTTTTTTGGTGAGAGCGCTTGAAGAATGGAAATTTTCACGCAGTGTTAATCGAATTGCAACCGATTATTTTATTCTATGTGGCTTTGGCGATACGGGGAGTGTATTAGCACGAGGGCTGAATGAATATCGTTTTCCTTGTGTGGTTATTGATGAAAATGAGGAACGAATTAAAGCTTTACATTTGCGTAATTATAATGTGCCAATGCCTGGTTTATATGCGGATGCGAGCATTCCTAAGCATTTGTTAGAAGCGGGGATTACGCGCTCAAATTGTAAAGCCATTGTCGCGATTACCAATAACGAAGAGGTCAATTTAAAAATATCAACCACCGCACGAGTATTAAACCCTGACATTGAAATTATTACGATGTCTAAGCTGGAGGATGTTGAAGATACACTTGTGCATTTAGGTGGAGAGGTGCATGTGGTTGATCCCTTTAAAACCTTTGCGCAGGTGTTAGCGGCAACTATGCATAATGCAGGGTTTTATGCGTTAAATAAGTGGTTGATTCAGAGTAAAAAAGGCACGATTGATTATTACGTGAAACCGCCTTTAGGGAAATGGGTTATTTGTGGTTATGGGCGTATGGGGACGGAAGTTGCGCGAGTTTTAAAAAAATATGGGGTTGATACGACCATTATTGATCCTGATGCGCATTATGCAGATCAACATGAACATTATATTGTCGGTCGTCCAACCTCAAAAACATTGACTGAAGCGAATATAAAAGAGGCCGTAGGGATCGTTGCCAGTACCAATGATGATGGGCAGAATCTTGGTATTTTGTTAAATGCACGCCATGCTAACCCCAATTTATTTACCATTACACGACAAAATCATCATTACAATGAAGTGACCTTTGCTGCCACTAAAACCGATATTATTATGCAACCGACACTGGTGACGGCTCAGAAAATTTTATTTTTATTAATTGCGCCACTTTTAAAGTCTTTTTTTGCGTATTTATTAGAAAATCAAGTTGGTAGGGCAAGGGAAATGGAGCGGGTGATTGAGCATTTAAAAAAGACCATTGGCGATAAAACCCCTTATTTAACCAGTTTGCATTTTACCCATGAAAAAAGTCACGCGGTTATTGAGCAACTTAATAGAGGGGAAACTGTTTTTTTAGGGGATTTATTACGAAACCCTGATAATCGTAATCGTGCTTTAGAAGTGGTGGTTTTTGTGATTAAGTCGGGCGATCAAATCATTGTCTTGCCTGATCATTTATATCGAATTCAAGAAGATGATGAAGTACTTTTTTGTTCGACTAAGTTGGGTGAACGTTTGTTTCATGCGATTGTAAACAATGAATATAAATTACATTACACCCAACATGGGACGTTTTTACCAAGAGGCTGGGCGGCACAAAGGTTAGCCAATTTTATGGAAAAACGCGAGTCAAAACAAAAGTCTTTTTAGGCTAAACTTTTACTGGCTAATTCATACACATCTTTTGAAATATTTTTAGTATTTACAATACGTTCTAATTGCATTTTCATTAATTTTTGACGTGACTGATCAAAGCGCTGCCATTGTGTTAATGTTGTTAACATTCTTGAAGCGACTTGAGGATTGATGGCGTTTAATAAAATGACATGATCGGCTAAAAATTGATAACCTTCGCCATTTTTTGCATGATAACGAACAGGGTTTCCTCTGCTAAAACTTCCAATTAATGAGCGCATTCTGTTTGGGTTTTTTAAATCAAAAGCATCGTGTTTTAATAACGCTTGTACGTTTTTAAAGGTTTGTGTATGAGAGCTGGTTGCTTGTAATGCAAACCATTTATCAATGACCAGCGCATCGTGTTGCCATTGTTGATAAAAAGATTCTAAATAATGTGATTGTTGCGGATGTTGGTTATTGATAATAAACCCAAGAGCAGCAATTTTGTCAGTCATATTACGCGCGCTTTCAAATTGTTTTGCCATTAACTGTTGTGTTTCTGGGGTATTAAGTTGGGATAGATAAGTCAAACAACAATTTTTAATGCACCGATTTCCCATTGATATTGCATCCAATTGTGCTGAATGGTCTTGGTGGTGTTTTTGATAAAGAGCGCTAAATTGATGCTGAAATTTTTCCGCTAATTGGCGTTTAATAAATTCTCGTGCTTGATGAATCGCATCCACATCAATAGGTGTCATCTGTTCCGCCAAATAAAGTTCGGCAGGCAATGTTAATAATAATGAGAAATAGGCTAAATCACCCCATTGCTGGCTTAAAATATTTTTAAAAGCCTCTAAAAATAGTGAATCTAGCTGTAATGCTCGGTCTTGCTGAATATCTTCAACCAATGAAAAAATAAGATGAACCGCTAATTTTTGCCCAGCTTCCCAGCGATTAAAGGTATCCGTATCGTGGCTTAATAAAAAAGCTAAGGTTTTGGGTGTTTGTGAAAAGTTTACTTTAATCGGTGCTGAAAAAGAACGTAATAATGAAACAACAGGCTGTGCCTTTAAGTTTTTAAAGATAAATTGTTGTGATTTTTGGGTCAGTGATAAAACCATTTCATCAACCGCCACGGATGCTTCTTGCTGTATTTTTTCGACAGATCCATTTTTGGCATTTAATAAGCCTATTTTAATTGGAATTTGTAATGGCTGAGGTGCTTGGTGATGTTGCTCAAGGGTTAAGGTTAAGGTCTGTGTTTGTGAATCATAGGTTTCCAATACATTTACAACAGGCGTGCCAACTTGGGTATACCAGCGCTTAAATTGTTGGAGTGAAATACTACTCGCTTCCTCCATCGCTTGAATAAAATCATCACAGGTAACCGCTTGTCCATCATGGCGATCAAAATATAAATCACTGCCTGCACGAAATTTTTCTTTTCCTAAAATTGTATGCAACATTCGTATAACTTCAGCACCTTTTTCGTAAATGGTTAAGGTATAAAAATTATTGATTTCAATATAGGACTCTGGACGAATTGGATGGGCGAGAGGGCCTGCGTCTTCTGCAAATTGGTGCATTCGTAATAAATTTACGTCTTCAATACGTTTGACGGCAGGTGAACCATGATCCGCAGAAAATTCTTGGTCTCTGAAAACGGTAAAACCTTCTTTTAAACTTAACTGGAACCAATCACGACAAGTGACGCGGTTGCCTGACCAGTTATGAAAATATTCATGTGCAATGACCGCGGCAATACCTTCATAATCTTTATCAGTCGCGGTATCAGGGCTTGCGAGTACAAATTTAGTATTAAAAATATTTAAGCCCTTATTTTCCATCGCCCCCATATTAAAATGGCTGACAGCAACAATCATATAGCGGTCTAAATCATATTCGCGACCGTAGATTTTTTCGTCCCATGTCATGGCGGCTTTTAAAGAATTCATAGCGTGTTGACACTTATCTTTATCCGCCATTTCAACAAAAATTTGTAAGGCTATTTTACGACCTGTGAAGGTGGTAAAGTGATCTTCAATTACTTCAAGCTGTCCTGCAACTAAGGCAAAAAGATAACAAGGTTTTGCAAAAGGATCTTCCCATTTAACCCAGTGGCGATTGTTATCAAGTTCACCTGCATCAATTTGGTTACCGTTGGATAAAAGGATGGGATATTGAATTTTATCAGCAATGATGGTGGTGGTGAATTTTGCCATCACGTCAGGGCGATCTAAATAATAGGTAATTTTCCGAAAGCCTTCCGCTTCACACTGTGTGCAAAGCAT
>JAGLBU010000156.1 GCA_023146575.1 Methylococcales bacterium | reverse complement strand
GCTGAGTGTATGGATTGCTTGTGCGACTAATTCTTTTCCCGTACCACTTTCCCCTCGTACCAAGACCGTCACTTCTGTTTTTGCTGCACTCTGAATAATTTGAAACACAGGTTGCATTTGTGGCGCACGGCTTAAAATTCCCTGAAAATTTTGTTGTAAAGAAGAGTTAATCTCAACCGTTTGTGACCAATTTTTCGATTTAGGCTCAATAGGTTTCATTATTGTCTCATAGGGTTTCATTTGTAATGTTTCATTGAAACATATTTGAAACAACATAACAGCCATTTTATTTATAAGTGTTTTAAAAATAGATTGAAATACAAAGAGTTATAAATTATTCTAGTCTTGGCATTGTCTTTGCATTTAAAGTAATGTCATTATTTAATTTTAATAACAGACCCATTCCTTAGAAGGAGCACACCATGATTTTTAGACAACTTTTTGATGAAGCAACGTGGACATACACGTATTTGATTGCTGATTCAAAAACCAAAGAAGCCGTTATCATTGACCCTGTAAACACTAAAATTAATGTTTACCTGAAATTATTAGAACAAGAAAAGTTAACGTTAAAATATTCTTTGGAATCCCATGTTCACGCCGACCATATCACAGCTGGCGGTTTGTTACGTCAAAAAACAGGGGCAAAAACGGCAGTAAGTGGTTTATGTGGCGCAGAAACAGCGGATATTCAAGTTAAAGATGGCGATGTGTTTGAATTTGGGGCTGAGCAATTAAAAGTTATTTCAACCCCAGGGCATACGGCTGGCAGTATTTCATTTTTATGGCGTGACCGTTTGTTGTCAGGTGATTCTTTATTTATAGGCGGCTGTGGTCGGACTGATTTTCAAGGCGGTGATGCAGGGGCGCTATACGATGCGATTACACAGCGTTTATTTACCATGCCTGATGATACGTTAGTGTACCCAGGGCATGATTATCAAGGGCGTTGGGTCAGTAGTATTCAGCAAGAAAAAACCAGTAATCCTCGGTTAGCAGGCAAAAGTAGAGATGAGTTTATTGAGATTATGGAAAACCTCAATTTACCACACCCTAAATTAATCAATGAAGCCGTGCCAGCCAATCGCTATTGTGGTTTGGATGAAGATGAGCGCCAAGATGCAGTGGTACGTCGGGATTTAAGTCAGCCAGCACGGGCATTAGGCACAGGCGCAGATAAAGTAGCGGCCGCGAAACAAGTTATTACTGAAATAAATGTGGATACCGCTCAAAAATTAATCTCTGAAGGCAATATTTCAGTGGTTGATGTTCGAGAGGGTAATGAATATGACGCAGGTCATTTAAATGATGCCATTTTATTACCACGCGGGGTTTTAGAGTTTAAAATCGGGAATTTTCCAGAATTAGAAAATAAATCGGCGGCGGTGTTGGTGTACTGTCGCACAGGGGGGCGCTCTGCACTTGCGGCACAAACGTTGCAAGAATTAGGTTACAACAATGTTTTATCAATGGCAGGAGGTTATGAAGCGTGGGCAAAATAACGCCACAATAAAAAGAACATCGTTAGGTTAGATTTTTATCGCCTATTTTTCGAACGAGTGTGTTTTTTAGCATAATAATTTTAATAAAAAAAGCACACTCATTTTTCATCCTTAATAACAATAAAAACGCATAAGAGAGTAACAACATGAAACTAACTGTATTAGCAAGTTCTTTATTAGTCATTTTTTTATCCAGTGGTGTAAGCGCTGAAGAGGCAAAAGTTCCCGCCGTAAAAGCGGTTGAAGCAAACGTTGCCGTCGCAAAACCTGCTGACGCTAAAGCAAGCGTTGAGCATTCACATGATCATTCTGCCCCCTTGAGAGCTAAAGTTTATAACGAAACCTTTAACCCACGTCAAAAAGAATACCCAAATCATTTAGGCTTTAATGATTTACACATTCAGGCAATTCGTCATTTACCGCCTAAAAACCATGATGTGAATGATCCAAATTTAAAAATGATCGTGCATCATCATTGTAAAGCCTATGACGATTCAACCTTGTTATGTTTAATGTTTCACTCTGGCATGAAAGATCAAGATAAGCCAATGGGTTTTGAATACATTATTACCACCGCACAATATAATAAACTGCCTGAAGGTGAGAAAAAATATTGGCATTATCATAAAGTTGAAGTGCCTCGCGCCCATGCAACCTTTCCTGATTTAACCGCTGAAGAAGGCGCTAAAATTTTACCCGCGATTAATGAAACCTACGGCAAAGTTATTTATTTTAAAAAGCCACATGACACTATGCCATTGGGCGAACCATACATCATG
Source organism: Methylococcales bacterium (assembly GCA_023146575.1). Classification (GTDB taxonomy): domain Bacteria; phylum Pseudomonadota; class Gammaproteobacteria; order Methylococcales; family Methylomonadaceae; genus WTBX01. The sequence continues at coordinate 70 of JAGLBU010000156.1, read as the reverse complement.
ATTGTTCAGGATATGCCTGAGCAAAAATAATTTTAATTTAGCCACTTACATGCAGGGATATACAACGTCG
>JAGLBU010000155.1 GCA_023146575.1 Methylococcales bacterium | reverse complement strand
TTACCGCCATTGGTCATTCCAAAGGATAATCCCCAAACGTCTGAAAAAATTGCACTAGGACAGCGTTTGTTTAACGATAAACGTTTAAGCGTGGATGGAACGGTGAGTTGTGCCAGTTGTCATCATGCGGATAAAGCTTTTACGGATGGCTTAAAAACCGCAAAAGGGATTAAAGGCTTAACAGGCGCTCGTAATGCCCCTACGGTGATGAACGCAGCTTTTTATACTAGCTTTTTTGTCGATGGCCGTAGTAAGAGTTTAGAAACACAAGCGCTAGGACCTTTAACCAACCCCATTGAGCATGGCTTAAAAAATTATCGAGCGATTGTTGATATTGTAAGCGTCGATATTGATTATCAGCGTGATTTTAAGGCGATTTTTAAGGGTAAAATAAGCACTGATTTAATTGCTAAAGCGATTGCCAGTTATGAACGTACCTTAATCGGCGGTAACTCGCCTTTTGATCAGTATTTTTTTGCAGGTAAGAAAAACGTTTTATCTGAAAGTGCCGAACGTGGTTCTCGAATTTTTAGACGCAAAGGCAATTGCGCTAATTGCCATGAAATTTCATGGAATAACGCTTTATTTACCGACAATCGTTTTTATAATATTGGCATTGGTTTTGCGAGTTTAAAACCTGTTTTAGATAAATTACTCAAGAACCCATCAACGCCATTATCAGGGCTTCAAAATTCCGAAACAGGCCGTTATCAAGTCACAAAAAAGATAAAAGACCTCGGAAAATTTAAAACCCCAACGCTTCGAAATATCGCCTTAACCGCACCCTATATGCATGATGGTAGTTTAAAAACCTTAGCAGAAGTAATTGATTATTATGATAAAGGCGGTGATAAAAACCCGTATTTAGATCCAGCAATTTTCCCGTTAAAATTTAGTCCACAAGAGAAAAAAGATCTTGAAAATTTTCTCTTGAGTTTAACCTCGCCAACCGTGGCAAACCCCTAACATCTTAACGCTTAAACTTATTAGATAATGAACTATCAATACAACTGCATTATCATAAGCCAATCAGTGTGACTTTTAAGATGCGTATCATCAAAAGCGGCTGTAGAACCTCTTGCTATTTTTATAGCCGACAACAACAATAATAACTTTTTGGAGACTTTTTAATGTCAGAACAACACCATAGTGTTTTAATCGTAGGTGGGGGCGCAGCAGGCATCTCTATTGCTAATAATATGCGCCGTCAAGATAAAATAATCGACATCGCAATAATTGAACCCTCAGAAAAACATTATTATCAACCCGGTTTTACCATTATTGGCGGTGGCGCTTATACCATGGCGAAAACCACCCGTAATCAAGCAGACTTAATTCCAGCCTCAATCCAATGGATTAAAGATTCAGTCACCAGCTTTGAGCCTGATGATAAAAAAATCACCTTAAGTTCGGGGGATAATGTCAGCTACGATTATTTAGTGGTTTGCCCAGGTTTACAACTGGATTGGGATAAAATTGAAGGCTTAAAAGAAACCTTAAATAAAAATGGGGTGTGTAGTAATTACTCACCCGATACCGCAGAATATACATGGGAATGTATTAAAAACCTGAAGTCAGGAGTGGCGTTATTTACTCAACCACCGATGCCGATCAAATGTGCAGGTGCGCCCCAAAAAATCATGTATTTAGCCACGGATCGTTTTATTAAAAAAGGTATTCGTAAAGACATTGATGTGCAATTTTGCAATGCAGGGCCTGG